>JALFCG010000110.1 GCA_022771265.1 Prevotella sp. | reverse complement strand
CAACTATTTTTTCTAATCTCCAAACTTTTTCCGTCTTTTTTTTAGTTTTAGTGTAATATTTACACTTTTAAGTGCTATATACGTGTTCCTAAAGGTAAAAATAGTACAGTATTTGACTTTGTTAACTATTGTAATATTTGGGGCTTTCACATTTGTAAAATGATAAAAGGGACACATATATTATATATGTATCCCCTTATAATAATATGAGAAATGATGATTATATTATTGCATTAGCAAATCTTTCGAGAACCGTCGCCGATTACTACATCGTAAACCTTTGGAGAGTGACCATACTTTGCAGTGAACTTTTCCTTTGCGTCAGCAATGAACTTGTCGTAGAGTTCTTCTTTGACAAGGTTGATGGTACATCCACCAAAGCCACCACCCATGATTCGGCTACCAGTAACACCGTTCTCTTTGGCAATGTCGTTAAGATAGTCGAGCTCCTCGCAAGAAACTTCGTACTCTTTCGATAATCCATAGTGAGTTTCGTACATTTTCTTTCCAACGGTTTCGTAATCCCCTGCGTTCAAGGCATCACATACTGCCAGTACGCGGTCTTTCTCGCCAAGAACGAACTTTGCTCGACGGTAATCTTCATCACCAACTTCAGCCTTTACTTCCTCAAGCTGTTCCCAAGTGCAATCACGCAATGTCTCGAATTTTCCCTCTGGGTGTTTTGCGGCAATGTGCTTAACGACATTCTCGCAGCTATTACGACGGTCGTTATAAGGAGAACCAGCAAGTTCATGCTTAACGACAGAGTCAAGAAGAACGAGCTTGTAACCTTCAGGCTTGAATGGGAAATACTCAAACTCACGGCTACGGCAATCAAGACGCATCAAGCAGCCTGCCTTGCCGAAGACACTTGCGAACTGGTCCATAATACCACAGTTGACACCGCAGTAATTGTGCTCTGTTGCCTGACCGGCAAGCACCATATCCCACTTTGACACTTTGTTATCGCCAAAAAGATCATTGAGAGCGAAAGCATAGCAACTTTCAAGAGCTGCAGAAGATGACATTCCAGCTCCAAGTGGAACATCACCAGCAAAAGCTGTGTTAAAACCCTTTACGTCAACGCCGAGTTTCTTCATCTCCTGTACTACACCATATATATAACGTGCCCAGCTGGCGCGAGGACCTTCAGGATCGTCAACCTTGAATTCCACACGGTCCTTGAGGTCGATAGAGTAAGCCATTATCGTATCTGTTCCGTTTGGACGGATTTCACACATCATACCTTTGTCAACTGCTCCTGGGAATACGAAACCACCATTGTAATCAGTATGTTCGCCAATGAGATTTATACGACCGGGTGAAGCATAGATGTTACCGGTTTTTCCATCGAAGTGCTTGATGAAGCGACTTCTTACAAATTCTATATCCATAATTGATAAATAGTTATTTATAAATAGTTAATATAAGTTTCATGAATTATTTCACGTTGATACCAATCTTACTGCCCCAGTTGCAGAACCAGATGATGTAGGCATAGAACACAAAGAGGAAGCACATGGCGATGATGACACCTGTCATGTCAACGATGGCACCCATGAGTGGCATAAGGATGGCAGCGCCAATCACACCAGTGTTGATAACGCCAGAGGCAGCCTTCGTGTGAGGACCGAGTTCCTGAAGACCAAGGTTGAAAATCAATGGCCACATGACAGAGTGGAACAGTCCGGCTGCGAGCATACACCAGATGCCAAGCATGCTGCTTGAGAAGAGAAGCGACAGCAGAATGCAGAATGCGCCAAGCAGGAGACAAGAGGTGAGGAGCTTGCGCGGCTCAAACTTGGTGAGGATGCCTGCACCAACAAAACGGCCTACCATCATACCGCCCCAGTAGAATGACAGATAGCTGGTCACAACGTCTGACACGTCAACTCCTGCATACTCTGGCAGGAGTTCGAAGCGATACTTCAACATTGAAGGTACTCCAATCTCAACTCCCATGTAAGCGAAGATGCCAAGTGCGCCGAGCCATACATGTGGATACTTGAACACGCTGCTCTTGTACTGACGGTGTTCACCAGCGTCTTCAGCCTGTTTGCCTTCGTCTATCTTTGGCAACTTAAGCATAACCAATATGCCGCACACCACGAGAGTAAAGATGCCGAGGCCGAGATATGGACCTGGAACATACTCAGGGGCTGGGGTCTTGCCGGAAATGATGATTTGGGTAATAAAGATAGGGGCTACGGTCGTAGCTACAGAGTTTAGAGCCTGGGAAAGGGTCATGCGGAACGCGCCCTTCTCTGGCGAACCAAGCACCATGACGTAGGGGTTGGCAACGTTCTGAAGCATCACGATACCCATAGCTACAAGACACATGGTGCCAAGGAACACGGCATAGACATTGGCACCGGCAGAGATAGCTGCACTGATGCCAAGTGAATTAATCACGAAACCTAAGCCTACCACGGCGAGACCGAGTACGAGAGTGCCTTTATAGCCTATCTTGCTCATCAGGAACGAGAAAGGAATGGCCAGCAGGTAGGCTCCATAGAATGCAGAGTTGACATACTGTCCGTCTTGTGCCGTAAGGTTGAAGGCTTTTGAACAGAATGGAATCATGGAATTGTTCATCGTGGTGACAAATCCTATGAGGAAGCATACGATGAACACAACGATAAGTGCGAACGTGTAGTTCGGAGTTTGTTTTTGGCTCATTTTTTTAAGTTATTGCTGTTTGTTCATAATAATATCAGATTGATGTCCCAAATCTATGTGACTAATCCATGCCATACATATTTATATATATATAAGGCATGGATTATTCAGAAAGTTGTTTACTTTGTTACGCCGAACTTATAGATTGTTTTTTGCTTGTATTGCTGTTCTGGACGGAGAACAACTGATGGGAAGTATGGGCGGTTTGGCGAGTCTGGGAAGTGCTGGCACTCAAGACATACAGCAGAGCGTCTTGGGAAAGTCGCGCCGTGTTGACCTGCCTTTCCGCTGCAGAAGTTTGCTGTGTAAAGCTGCATGCCAGGCTCTGTGGTATATACTTCAAGTGTACGTCCGCTTTCTGGTTCTGTGATTCTTGCAGCGAAACTCAGCTCACCTTCTTCCTTCTTGTTAAGAACATAGTTGTGGTCATATCCCGAACCGTTCTTTATCTGCTCGTTGTCAGCATCGATTTCCAGTCCGAATGCCTTTGGCTTACGGAAGTCGAATGGAGTGCCCTCAACCTTAAGTACTTCACCGGTAGGAATACTTGTGGTGTCTATTGGGAGATAGAAGTCTGAGTTGATCTCACAAATCTGGTTCTCGATGGTAGGTGTTGGGTTTGCGATACCTGACAAAGAGAAGAAGGCATGATGTGTGAGACAGCATATAGTCTTCTTGTTTGTTGTTGCAAGGTATTCAATTACGAGTTCATTGTCGTCAGTGAATGTGAACTCAACAGTCACCTTAACTTCACCTGAAAAGCCTTCCTCACCATATGGAGATGTGTAGTTAAGTGCAAGTGAGCGTGGTCCCATCTGACGTGCATCCCATACACGAAGGTTGAAGCCCTTGTTGCCGCCATGAAGATGGTTGGGTCCATCGTTGGTGGCGAGCTGGTAGTCTTTGCCATTAAGTGTGAAACGACCTTTGCAGATGCGGTTGCCGTAGCGGCCTATAAGTGTTGAACGATAGATTTCGTCAGTTTCGATGAGAGCCTGAATGCTGTCAAAGCCCTGAATGACGTTTGCAACCTTGCCATCCTTGTCGGGAACCATGATAGCGCAGATAGCACCACCATAATTGGAAATGGCTACTTCGTAACCCTTACGGTTACGCAGGATGTATAAGTCGGTTTTCTTACCGTTGATAGTGGTCTGGAAATCTTTGCGATTCAGACCACAGAGATTCGCGTTTTCTGTAGTGCTTGTCATATACCAATTGTTTTTAGTTATTACTACTATTCATTACTTTGCTGCAAAGTAACAAAAAAAAAACAACACTTGCAAACTTAAGTGTAAAAAAAACGTTTAACAGATTGTTAAAAACACCTAAAAGCAATTTGCGAGGAAGTCTGATACGACATAGCTACTGCCTCCTACAAAGATGAAATCATTATCGTTAGCCATTTTCTTAGCTGCCATATATGCCTGTTTTACTGAATGATATGCATTCCCTTCCAGTCCTAAAGGGATGCATGCCTGTTTTACTTTCTCAGCTTTTATTGCCCTATGGCTGTCGGCTTGCGTAAAAAAGTAAACAGCCTGTTTCGGAAGCATTTTTGCCACAGAAGTGATGTCTTTATCATTCACCATGCCAAACACTATGAACATTCGGTCACATTTTACGGCTTCCAACTGACGGCTAAGATATTCCCATGCTGCAACATTGTGTCCAGTGTCGCATATAGTCAAAGGCTGTTTGCTTACGATTTGCCATCTGCCCTTAAGTCCTGTCATTTCAGCGGTTTTTTCAAATGCCTTTCTTAGTAGGTTATTGTCGTCTTTCACTATTCCATTTTTTATAAGGCGTTTGTATGCTGATATGATGGTGGCGGTGTTTTTTATTTGGCAATAACCAGACAGACATCCACGTATGTTTCCGAAATTCAGTGTTTCGTAATTCATCATTCCGTCGTCGTCAATCTTACAGGAGATAATTTCCTTTTCTTCTTCTGCAAAATATATAGAAGCGTTATTTTCTTTTGCCACTGACTCAAACACGTGGCGTGTCTCATCGGTGTATTCTCCAACGACAACCTCTACACCTCTTTTTATTATGCCTGCTTTTTCAGTCGCTATGCTTGAAAGTGTGTTTCCGAGAAATTGTGTATGGTCAAAACTGATATTTGTGATGATTGATAATATTGGAGTGATTATGTTTGTACAGTCAAGTCTTCCTCCAAGCCCAACCTCTATAACGGCAATGTCAACCTTCTGGTCTTTGAAGTAGTTAAAGGCCATTGCTGTTGTTAATTCAAAGAAGGAAGGATGAAGCGGTTCGAAAAACTGTCGCCCGTTTTCAACAAAGTCAACGACATATTGTTCACTGATACACTTGCCGTTAACCCTAATTCGTTCACGGAAATCTACAAGATGTGGAGAAGTATATAAACCGACCTTATAGCCGTTAGCTTGTAACAAAGCGGCAAGGGTGTGCGATGACGAACCCTTGCCGTTTGTGCCAGCCACGTGGATGGTTTTGAAACTTTTGTGTGGATGGCCATAATGAGCGTCGAGAGCTATAGTATTGTCAAGCCCGCTTTTATATCCAACCGCCCCTTGACGCTCAAACATTGGGAGCTGGTTGAACAAATAATCTATTGTGTCTTTGTAATTCATTGAGACAAGAGAATCAAAAACCTCAGTTATAATCTATTAGTTAAAATAGTTCCTGAATCGTTGGAAGATAGAGCGCTTGGTGGCAGCGTCACCTTTGAAGTTGTCACTATCCCTCATTTTTTCAATTTCTTTTTTCTCTTCCTTGCTTAACGTCTTTGGAACATAGACACTGACATTGACAATCAGGTCGCCCTTGCCATTTCCATATCCTTGAACGGAAGGGAGTCCTTTTGACCTTAGACGCAAAGTCTTGCCGGGTTGTGTTCCAGCTTCAATCTTTACCCTGAGCTTTGTTCCCTCAACAGTGGGTATTTCAACATCGCCTCCAAGTGCAGCTGTCGGGAAGTCAAGCAGAAGGTTGTAGATAAGGTCGTTGCCATCCCTGACAAAAGTGTCGTTCGGCTCCTCTTCGATAAACACCTGTATATCTCCGTTAATTCCGTTGCGGTGTCCTGCGTTACCTTTTCCCGGTACATTGACAATCATGCCTTCTGAAACACCGGCAGGAATGTTTATCTCCACCACTTCTTCGCCTTTTTCCACACCAGTGCCGTTACACTGTCGGCATTTGTTCTTGATGATCTTTCCTTCACCATTACATGTAGGACAAACGCCTTGTGTCTGCATCATTCCGAAGATGCTCTGTGTGGTGTGTGTGATGACTCCCGAACCGTGGCATGTCGGGCAAGTGTCGGTAGCTCCGCCATCCTGCGAACCTGTGCCATGGCAGTGAGAGCATGTAATGTCCTTACGCACCTTGAATTTTTTGGTGACTCCGGTTGCCACTTCCTGAAGCGTGAGTTTCACCTTCAGTCGCAGGTCGCTGCCACGATGCTGTTGTGGACGTCTTTGCCCACCACCTCCAAAGCCTCCAAATCCGCTGAATCCGCCGGCATGTCCTCCGAAAATGTCGCCGAACATGGAGAAGATGTCGTCCATGTTCATACTTTGTGCGTTGAAACCGCCAAATCCGCTGGCGCCACCGGGTCCTGCAAAGCCGAATTGGTCGTATTGCTGACGCTTTTGTGGGTCGTGAAGAACGTCGTAGGCTTCAGCAGCTTCCTTAAACTTCTCTTCCGCCTCTTTATTGCCGGGGTTACGGTCAGGGTGGTATTTTATGGCTATCTTTCGATAGGCCTTTTTTATTTCGTCTTCTGAGGCGCTTTTGTCAACGCCGAGCACCTCATAATAATCTCTCTTTGCCATATTTCAATATTTCAATATTTCAATTATCACTGTCCTACTGCCACTTTAGCATGACGAATGACCTTGTCATTGAGTTTGTATCCTTTCATGATACAGTCCAGAACTTTACCCTTTTTGTCGTCACCCATGCCTGGCACCATGGCAATAGCTTCGTGAACGTCGGTGTCGAAGTCTGCGTCAGCAGTGTCAATAGGTTTCACACCAAGAGTTTCAAGCACTTTCATGAATTTGCTGTGAATCAGTTCCATACCTTCGCGCAATACTGCCGGGTCTTCGGTTTTTACTCCGTTCTCGATAGCCCTTTCCATATCGTCGAGAACAGGAAGAATGGCTGTAATGGCTTTTTCGCCACCGTTGAGAATCAGTTCGGTTTTCTCCTTTAGTGTGCGTTTGCGATAGTTGTCAAACTCAGCCACCGAACGTAAGTATTTGTCCTTCAACTCCTCAATTTGGTGTTTTGCCTCCTCAAGCGGGTCAACTTCGGCATTGGCTGTGTCCTGTGCTCCATCAGCGTTTTCGTTGCTTTCTTGACATTCGGTGTTTTCCTGACTGTCTGTATTCATAGAGTCTGTTGCAGTCTCATCGTTCGGCTGCATTGTCTCTTCTTCTTGTATTTTTTTGTTTTCTTCCATTGTTACATGTTTTTTTTCATTAATGTCCTATGCAAAAAATATGCCAGTTGCATTGACTTCTTACTGTTTACATATACATTTTAGCCTTTTGCTCTTTAATTTGCTCGTCGTATATGTATTGGTCGTACTCCATAAGTTTGTCTATGGTGCCGTTAGGTGTCAGTTCTATGATTCTGTCAGCTACGGTCTGGATGAACTCGTGGTCGTGGCTTGAGAACAGGATGTTGCCCTTAAACTGGACAAGGTTGTTGTTGAAGGCCTGGATGCTTTCAAGGTCGAGATGGTTGGTCGGAGTGTCAAGAATGAGGCAGTTGGCATTTTGCAGCTGCATTCTTGCTATCATACATCTCATTTTCTCGCCACCAGAAAGGACGCGGACTTTTTTCATCACATCCTCGTCCTTGAACAACATTCTTCCCAAGAAACTCTTCATCAGCACCTCGTTGCCCTTGCCGAATTGGCTTAGCCAGTCAACGAGGTTAAGGTCAGAGTCAAAGAACTTTGTGTTGTCAAGCGGCAGGTATGCTGTTGTAATGGTCACTCCCCACTTGAACTCGCCAGCGTCAGCCTGACGGTTACCGTTGATAATCTCAAACAAGGCTGTCATGGCCTTTGGGTTATGACTGAGGAAAACGGTCTTCTGACCTTTTTCTATAGTAAAGTTCACATGGTCGAACAATACAGTTCCGTCAGGTTCAACGGCTTTGAGGTCCTGCACTTCAAGGATTTGTGTGCCGGGTTCCCTCTCCATTTGGAAGATGATGCCGGGGTATTTGCGCGATGAAGGGCGAATCTCTTCAACGTTGAGCTTTTCAAGCATTTTCTTTCGCGAGGTCGTCTGCTTGCTTTTTGCCACATTGGCTGAGAATCGGCGTATGAACTCCTCGAGCTCCTTGCGTTTCTCCTCAGCCTTCTGACGCTGGTTCTGGGCTTGGCGAAGGGCAAGCTGTGAACTCTCGTACCAGAATGAGTAGTTACCGGAGAATACCGTAACCTTACCGAAGTCAATATCTACCGTCTGTGTTGACACTGCGTCAAGGAAGTGACGGTCGTGGCTTACGACGAGAACCGTCTGCTCAACGTTGCTAAGGTATTCTTCAAGCCACATTACCGTGTCGAGGTCGAGGTCGTTGGTAGGCTC
>JALFCG010000090.1 GCA_022771265.1 Prevotella sp. | reverse complement strand
CTTGAAAAATCGCCTAAAGACATAAAACCGGTAAAAGAGATAACCGGATGGCAGAACTATCCTACTCTCGGTTCCGACAATAAATGGTTTCTGATTTATACCGGACGTGACATCCATTGTCAGATGGTTCTCGAACTTCCAGATGATACGGATTATAAAATTGCACTTATTGACACCTGGAATATGAAAATAACCCCGGTTGAAGGAACTTTCCGCGGCCGCTCGCTTGTCCCGATAGCAGAACGTCCCTATATGGCTATAATTGTGACGGCGGTCAATAGCTGACAGTTATTGATACCTTCCCACAATACGGAAAAATACAATACGGAGAGCCCGACTTTCAAAAAAACAGGTTGAAAGTCGGGCTCTCATAGTATCGTCAGTCAAAGTGTATTTTATCGGTTTGTACCAATTTCGATTTCATAAGTTTCAATTTGTATCATAATCGCTTTTATTCGAATCATAGTACAAAAACGTCATATCACGAAGACATAACAGTACCTCATGCGTAAAAAAAAGTATGCTTAAATTTGTGGCCTCAATCTAAACTTTTTATCACGAAACCTACTAAAACCTTAACTATATATGATTAGACGTTTACTTTCATGTGTTGCTGTCCTGTCAGCACTCATTCAACTCTCAGCAGCAGAGCGTGTCATTCTTTGGCAATCCGAAGCACCTGAAGGCGTCAGCCTTAGCTGGAGTAACGGAGGTATTAATATCAGCCCCGAGTCCTGCACCGAATTTATCCCAAGTTTGATACCACAAACTATTTTCCGGCAATTTTCCGGCTGTAAAGGAAGCCAACCTTCTGTGTTTCAGTTCATACATTCCCGAAAGCAGAATTGTAGTACACAGAAGTCGCGTGGAAAAGTCGTACCTTTGTTGCCGTTATGCATTTTATGTCTCAACCAAGATACAATCCGAAGACCCGGCGTGATGACTGGTACTACCGCATCAAGGAGTCTTTCCGCGACCTCTCAGGCCGCGTACGCAACCGTGTCATGCTGAACGTGGGATTCATCGACGAACCTCACCGTCCCGAGGACATCCGCGACATCGGCAAGTGCCTCACCTATCTCTATGAGCACCAAGGCCAGCAGGAGCTCTTCCCAAGCCCGCTGTCCCGTTACAACGAGTTCGTACGGCGCAAGTCGGAGGAGTTCTGGCACGAGATGGTGAACAACGGCAGCATCGATGCCGTCAAGGCCACCATGGAAGAGTCCCGCGTCAAGGCGGAACGTCTTGTTGACGTGAACACCGCCAGGCATACTGATGCGAGGGATGTCGGTGCGGAGTGGATATGCCTTCAGGCTATCCGCGAGCTTGGCCTAGACAAGTTCCTGAAGGATGAAGGCTGGAGCGAGATACGCATAAACACCGCGCTTGCCCACCTCATCACCCGTACCGTGTATTCCCCATCGGAACTGAAGAGCATGCGTATCATGGAGGAGAACTCTGCCGTATGCGAACTCATAAGCGGCAGCCAGGACTGGCGTCCGGGATTCCAGGCCATTTATAAGGTTGCCCCGTCACTGTACGAGCTGAAAGACAAACTCGAGGACCATCTGTGCCGAAGGACTGACGACCTGTTCAACATAACCAACAGGATTGCCATCTTCGACCTCACCAATTTCTACTTCGAGGGCAGGAAGGACAGCAGCCTCAAGGCAAGGTTCGGCCGTTCCAAGGAGAAGCGGTCCGACTGCAAGCTGCTTGTGTTGGCACTGTGCATAAACAGGGAGGGCTTCATACGCTACTCGTCAATACTTGCCGGCAACACGGCAGACCCAAACTCTCTTCCCGACATGGTGGACACGCTCAACTCCAAGACGCGCGTCCCGAACGATCCTAAGGACAAGGTGCTTGTCTGCCTTGATGCAGGCATAGCCACAGAAGAAAACCTCCAGAGAATAAAGGACAAGGGTTATAACTATCTGTGCGTCAGCCGCAGAAGACTCTCCGACTACGAGCTTGCGCCTGGTGCCAGGACCGTCACCGTACTTGACTGTAAGCGGCAGTCCATCAGTCTCACTCAGGTAAGGCATGAGGAAGGAGGCGACTATTATCTGGAGATAAAGTCACCTGCCAAGGAACTCAAGGAGACCTCAATGAACCGAAAGTTCAAGGAGCGCTTCGAGGAGGAACTCCAGAAGGCGAGGGAGTCACTCACGAAGAAGAACGGGACGAAAGCATACGAGAAGGTCATCGAGCGTGTGGGAAGGGCCAGGCAGAAATATCCGTCCATATCGAAATACTATGTCATCGACTACATTGCTGACAATCCGAAGAATCCCAAGAACATGGCTGACATACAGTGGCGCATCGCCGTGCCGGAGAACGTGGACAAGGACAGCGGAGTGTATTTCCTCAGGACGAATGTCGCGACGTTTGACGAGAAGACCACATGGGACTATTACAACCTTACGCGTGAAATAGAATGTACCAACAGGCAGCTGAAGACCGACTTGAACCTCAGGCCGATACACCACAAGAAGGATGACCGCTCGGATGCCCACCTCTTCCTTGGACTGCTCTCATACTGGATAGTCAACACAATCAGATACAGACTCAAGCAGGCGGGTGAGAACTGCTACTGGACAGAAATAGTCAGGCGGATGTCAACACAGAAGGCCGTCACGACGGAAGCCACGAACGCTCTTGGAGAGAAGGTGCATATGAGGATGTGCAGTGAACCGACAGAGGCTGCCAACAATATTTACGAACTATTGAAGTACAAGAAAATGCCATTCAGAAAAATCAGAATCGATAAAAGTTTGTAGTACACAACGGCGCAAATGAAAATCGCAAGCCGCTGAATAGCAAAGGAAAGATACAATAAAGTATCAAACTTGGGTTAAAATGGCTTTTAACATAAGTTCATGAGGCAAGTTACTTACGTTCATTGACAAGGCAATAATCGTAAATAAATTCCCAGTTGCTGCCCTTGCCTTTACTGCGTTTTATAATACCTTTTTCAGTAAGGCGAGCTGTGATGGTTTTCACTGTTCTCTCTGATTTCCTTATTTCTTTTGCAATAAACGCTTGTTTTGCTGAAGGATCTTGCTGTATTATTCTAAGCACAGCAATCTCTTCCAAAGTGCAAATTTCGCACTTCATTGGCAGTGAAAGTGCAGAATTTGCACTTTGAGTGCCACTATTTTCACTTTGAACATCAGCTACAGGCTTCCAGTCTAAATGCATCTCGCGGTTGCGGAGTGGCGTGGTTTCGCCAAGCAGCATATTGCGGAAGAAACGCTCCAAGAAGACAGTCGTTTCCGTTATTCCTTCTTGCAGATTGCTGTAGTTGGCACGAACCAGCGCATTGCGGAAATACCAGGAGTTAGTGGCAAAGAGGTCATTGGTTACTTTGAAGCCCAGCGTCTTCAGGTATTTAATCATAAAGACAGCCGTACTACGGGTGTTGCCCTCGCCAAAAGCATGTATCTGCCAGAAGTTGGCACAGAAACGTGTCAGGTGCCTGATGACTTCATCGATGCTTTTGCCCTCATAACTATAGTTCCGTTCCTGTCCCATGTCATACTCCAGTGTCTCACGGATGGTATCGGCACTGGCATAATAGACCGTTTCACCTCGCA
>JALFCG010000056.1 GCA_022771265.1 Prevotella sp. | reverse complement strand
TTGCGCCCCTTGCTGCCTTGTGGGGTAAGGGGATTTTGTATGCAAGAGGCAGCTGTTTGGTGGCCGCATGACCCACCTAAGGTTGAAAAATGAAACTTTTCTTCAATTCAAGAGAGAAATCATACAGTTGCGGATTTTAGGATATCAATAAAATTTTCTTGTTTATGGTCGCAAAGGTACATAAAATATACGTTAAAGTAAAGTTAATATCGAAATATAATCTGTCTGAAACGAAATAATTACTTAACTTTGAATTTGAGGTTTATAAGAATTGGTCAATAGTTGTATGGACTAACACTCTAACAAGGCTTCGAGCCGATAACTTTCTATCTGGTCTCTGCAACTATGTCGAAGGGGTCCTAAACGAATTATAGCATCTGCGATTGTGAATTCTCTGGTTTACCTCTTCGACAGACCGATTCTTCCTTACTACAACAAAGGTAAGAAACTGTCTTGAGTTGTCATAATTCTACATAGCATTTTTTCTTCTTATGCGGCTGCGTCGCAATCTTCTGCAAACTTAGAGTGAACCCTGCATCGTATTGCGTCCGCTGAGGGCAGCGGACCTCCCGGGCAGCGGGCCTCTGTCTTTTTTCCACCTCTAAGAATGGAGCCGCCAAACGGCCATTCCTCCATTAGTTGATGGACTCGGGATAGGGCGGTCTGCCCACGAGTGTCAGCTACCCATGGTGTGTGGCAATTGTCACAGACTATCGTGGCAATTGTCGCGGATTATCGTGGCAATTGTCGCGGACTATCGTGTCAGTTGTCACAGATGGCTGGTAGACGCTGATAGGGGCTGTGGCGGTTGGCTGGCGCACGGTATGACAATCATGCAACAATTGCTCCTTGGCGGGGAAAAGCAAAGAAACCCACTTGGCGGTTCGGCTGATTTAGGTTACCTTTGTGACGACAAAATGACAACCCCCAAGCCGACAAACTATGAAAATGAAAAAGCTATTGCGTGAAACGGTTGTTTTCTTGAGGTCGGTTCTATAAATTAGGTCGAGGCGTATTGGCTTAGCGCCCGCCTTTTCTCGCCATTGCAGAGTTCAAGCGAGCTTGGCTCTGCTCATTTGGCTTATCGAAAAGGTTCAGTCAGCTATCGGGACTCAAAACGTAAGTTGAAGAGGGAGTGTAGCGGGCTACACGACCGATGAGACTTGACGTTTTGAGACCGATAGATGCAGAAGACAACCGAAATAACATATATACATATTTCCACTCAAATTCCGCAGAAACAGGAACAATCTGCGTATTCTGCGCTATCTGTGTGACAGAACGCCGAAAAAGTGACGAAAACAGGAAGAGGAGGGATGGCGCAATCATCCAATTGCAGGGGCCGTGGCTTGCACCAGAAGACCCACCCCTGCCCTCCCTAAGAGGGAGGGGAACCCCCAATCATCCCTGAAGAGAGCGCGGGAAGCCGAAGAATGTATTCGACGACGTGCATCCGCTTGCAGGGTGTGGCCTTTGAGTTTTGTAGTGATACTTCTCTCCCTCCCTTTTAGGGAGGGTCGGGGTGGGTCTTTGTGTGGGCCTTTTTATAGGCCGTTCGTCGACAGGATTTCGCCTTCTGCTGTCATAACGAAGCATTGCCGGCTGTCGAGCATGGCAAAGCGGTCCTCCATAATGGGGCTGTCCTTTCTGGTGTGGCCAAACACTTGGAAGTCGTAGCCGCCTTGGCTTGCCGTGGGCAGTGGTGAAGAGTCGTGCTCGCTGATGTCGGCCCACAGTGGGCTGCCCGTCGGGGAGGAACCCCATCTGGTACGGCCAATCTCGGCCAAGGCTTTCCAGCCCTCATCGGTAGCGGTCAGCTTGTTGAGGTTGGCGGCGCAGAGGTTGCCTATCAAGTCTTTGTGCCTGTTATACCAGTCGGCATTTACGCCAGCGTGGGTGAAGAGAATCTTCCTGCCACCCGCCTCACCGTCGTAAGCCACTTGCAGGTCGTGGCAGTCGTTGAGGAGGTCGCCGATCTCCTTGTCATACCATTCGCTCTTCCTTGTGCTTCTTGCCAAACTGTCATACAGCTGGTTCATGTAGTGGGCATCGTGGTTGCCTATGAGCATGGTGGTGCGGTCTTGCAATGGCTTGATGCACTCCACCAGCTCATGCCAGTTGTTGATGCCGTCCTTTTCCGATATTCTCTCGATGGGATATGGGTCGAAATAATCACCAATGAAGATGATGTGCTCCACCTTGCCGCTGAATTTCTCCAAGGGTTCTTTCCAGAACTCGCGTCCGTGGATGTCGGGGATGATGAGATATTTGTAGTCCATTCTATTGTAGTTGTTTGGTTCTTGTTGTTCATACAATGGCCTTTGCCTTGCGCTGCTTGTCCCTTTTGGCTGCGTTCTGCCCGTGCAGGATGACTTGGGCGCGTTCGCTTGGATCAAGTCTGCCCGCAGGTGAGGGGGGCGGTTGCGGCTGTGGATGTGCGCCGTTGGCCCAGCCGAGTCAGTCCTGTGGCCGTTTGTTGCAAAGATAGCAAAACTTTATCATTTAACGTTTGTTGAAGGGCTAAATCTTCTTATCCATATCTAATTTGCGTTAACCCACATTGCAACGGATGATGGCATTGATTAGTTAAAAATGGTTATCTATCTCGTTAAAAAGGGTGTTTTCATCCCCCAAATGCCCTCAAAACTATAAAAATCTCTAATATCCGGTGCTGTTTTGTTTCAAC
>JALFCG010000047.1 GCA_022771265.1 Prevotella sp. | reverse complement strand
ATCTCAACATCTTTGCCTACAATGCCATCATGACTATGCTCATCATCCTCTTTATGGTTGTAGGAGCCCTTGTCGGAATATTTGCATCCCGAATATTCAAGAACTTCAGTAGAGGAGAATGAAGTGCATCATTCCCAGCTATGGTTTGCCGGAATATATTTGACGACATTCACTTTTATCTCACGATTATATATCCTTGACTTCTTCACGGCCTTTAGCTTCAGCTTCTGCTTGCTGTCGTCCCATGCCAGAAGGGATAGAGAATAGTCGCCTTGCTCGAAGGCATATCCGTAGCCTTGTGGTGACAAGAGCATGGGGACAGTAGCCTTCAGGTCATGCTGAGTGAGCCAAAGGGTTTTCCCCATCAGGTTCATATAGTCTTCCATGTGGGCTCCAAGGCCATAAAGAGCCTTAGTGCCATCACATGAGAAGCGTGGTCAGCCGACCATTGCACCCTGACAATCTTAGGGGTGATAAATTCCACCTTCACGTCGCTGGCTTTTTTTTGCTTCCCACCAATCGAAGTTGAAGAGATTCTTCTTTTGCATTGAATTGCTTTTGAACACGAAATAAACATCATGCACGCCCTCGCACTTTGTCAGTCGGATACGGAATGTCTCATACTTGAACTTGGTGTTTGGTATGTCTATTTCGCCGGCCTTCCATCCGTCGGTAGCGTCGAGGCGAATCTCCATCCTGCCGCCAAACATCTGTGATGAACAGCTCGCCAAGAGTTCATTTGCGCCCTTGCCGAAGTCAACACCTTTTACCAGTATATATTCGCCGTCATCGATATCGGTGACGAAGAGCGTTGGATTCCACGGACCGGAAGGATTCTCTCGGGTGGTCTTCAGTCCGTATCCCCATGCCATGGTCTCTGCTTCAACACGTCGGAAGGGATTGAAAGTGCCCACTTGTTCGAGCTTGCACTCCTGGAAATAAGGCAGTTCTTTTATTGTGCCATCCGCATTGTAGGTCGTTTCTGCAGCCATACAACATCTGCGTTCTGCATGACGTGATGACTCAAGTCGGAACAGGTCGTAGGTAAGACCAAAACAATACCACTTGCCCTTAAACTCTATTATCCCAGGGTGATTGCCTCGCGTCCTCGGCGTGTGGTCCATAATATGTCCCTTGTGTTCCCAAGGTCCTGTCGGCGACTTGCTCATGGCGTAGCCGATACCTTCGGGGCAGCACGTAGAGGCGAAGGCGAGATAATACCAGTCGCCGCGTTTCCATAGCCATGGTCCCTCTTGGTAGTCTTTTATCTTGTCCATTGTCATAATATCTCCCTTGGTGGATATCATGTCCTCGTTGAGCTCCACGCAATAGGTGTGGGGATTGCCCCAATACATGTATGCTCTTCCGTCGTCGTCAATCCACACCGAGGGGTCGATGTCATTCCAGTGCTCGGTGCGCCATACCAGGGGCTTCCCGATAGGGTCCTTGAACGGGCCGTAGGGAGAGTCGGCAACGAGCACGCCGATGCCATTGCCGTGAATGGGACAATACATATACCATTTGCCGTTTCGCTCCACGACACATTCTGCCCATGCCCCGTTATTACCCTTATACCAAGGAAAGTCTTTTAATGAAGCCACCGCTCCGTGGTCCTGCCAGTTGACCATGTCGGTGGATGTATATAAAAGCCAATCCTTCATCTTAAATCCCTCGGCGTCATCCTCGTCGTGGGTTGTGTAAAGATATATAGTGTCTCCATGCACATAAGGCGCGGGGTCGGCAGTGTACTTCGTCTGGACAAGAGGCAGGTTTATCGACTGCTGTGTTTGGGCTGTTGCACTCATTGCGGCAAATGCCAATAATAAAGTTATTAAGTCCTTTTTCATAGAATTTATTGATAGATTAATATTTTCCTGCAAAAGTATTACATCCACATATACGAAAGGCGCGAAAGGGGATGTAATATCATGGACAACCATCATACTCTGGTTAGTAATATCGAGCTGAACCTGCGTCGCCCGTTTTGCGACAAGGTGGAGTCGCAAAACGGGCCACAAGAAAAACCTCGCAAATATGACATGTATGTCGTGTGATCACTTATCTCTAGGGTTTGGCTACGAGGACAATTCCTATTTCTCAAAGACCTTCAAGGCTTTTTCCGGAATGACACCAATGGAGTATCGACAGAGCCATCAGGAATAGAATCGTTATTTCACCAGAACAACCAAATACTTGCTTGTACTCCAGAACAACTGAGGATTGGTGATGCGAAGCACGTATTGCTTGTTAGCATCACGTTGCAACGTGTAGCTGTTGGCAGGATGTGCCGTAAGTATTTCAGCAGAGCGAGAGTAAAGTTTTACTTCTTTGTCTATGCGAATGTCGATTTTGGTAAAGTAGTCCTTGTTGAAGTTTGACTGAAGCACCTTGCCCTTGACGTAGATGTTCTGTTCCTTCAGCTCGTTCTTAGTGCCGAATACGAACCAGGCTGTGTTCAGCTCTCTGTCCTGGGCGTTGATGGTCTCGGTCTTTCTTGAACTCTCTGCCGTAAGGTTGCTCACGTCGGTGTTGAGATTGGCAATGTTTTCGTCAAGTTCAGAGATGTGGATGTCCTTTGCGTCGAGCTCGGCACGCAATTGCTGAATCTGCTGGTTCTTCTCCTCAAGCTGCTGTGCAAGATTCTCAATGGCTTTCTTGAACTGCTCGCCCTTGAACGTGCTTTCACGGAGCTGTTGGCGGAGCTTGTTGATGAGTTCACGGTTTTGGGTCATCGTCTGCTGTATGAACTGCATGTTCTCGCGAATGCGTTGCTGCTTGTTTGCGCCCTCGCCGTCTTTGGCAATGCTCACCCGGTTTTCGGCTTCTGCTATCTCACGGAAGCCCTCCTCAATCTCGTTCATTGTCAACATCATGTCGTTGATTTCATTATCTTTTTGTGCAATAACCTGGCTCAACGAGTCACGTTGCTGTACCAATGCCGAATCGGCATTTGACTTTTCTTGCTTGCAAGCCACCATGGCAGCCAGTGCCAAGCCCAATAACATAATCTTCTTCATATACAATTCTTTTTATTTATTCTTTATTATTATATCCCGTCATTGTTGTCCGGCAACGATGATGACAATCTCACCTCGTGGTTCTGTCACCTTGAAATGCTCGACAAGTTCGGCAAGGCTTCCGCGGACTGCCTCCTCGTGAACCTTTGATATCTCCCTGCAAACACATCCTTGGCGTTCTGTTCCGAAAACGTCGGCAAACTGTTGCAAGGTTTTCAACAGGCGATAGGGAGACTCGTAGAAAACCATCGTGCGCTGCTCGTTAGCCAGCAAGCCCAGTCGCGTCTGCCGCCCCTTCTTCTGTGGAAGGAAACCTTCGAAAGTGAAGCGGTCACAAGGCAGTCCGCTCATCACTAACGCAGGGACGAAAGCCGTAGGACCGGGAAGGCAAGTGACATTAACGCCAGCCTTGGCGGCCTCTCGTACAAGGAAGAACCCTGGGTCGCTGATGCCAGGCGTTCCAGCGTCACTGACGAGGGCAATGTCTTGTCCTGCCTTTAGTCGTTCGACAATGCCGGCTGAAGTGCCGTGCTCATTAAACTTATGATGAGACATCAGCCTGTTCTGAATCTCAAAATGTTTCAGCAGGATGCCTGACGTGCGGGTATCCTCTGCAAGCACCAAGTCAGCTTCCTTGAGTGTTCTGACTGCTCGCATTGTCATGTCTTCCATATTGCCGACAGGAGTCGGAACTATATATAATGTGCCCATATTGCTGGCAAATGTAGTGAAATATTGCCATATTACGAAAAAAAATGCCAAAAACTTTGCATAATTTAATACCAATTTGTAATTTTGTACCGAAATGATAGAAAACTTAACAGGGGAAACACGCCATCCCGGAAGAATTGAAGTGGTGTGCGGGTCGATGTTCTCGGGAAAGACCGAGGAACTGATTCGACGTTTGAGAAGAGCGAAGTTCGCCCGGCAGAAAGTGGAGATATTCAAGCCTGCAATTGACAACAGGTACTCTACGGAGGAAGTCGTAAGCCATGACAGCAACGCCATCATGTCAACACCTATTGACTCTTCGGCGCAGATACTGCTGATGGCTTCCGACATTGATGTCGTGGGAATTGACGAGGCGCAGTTTTTCGACAATGGGATTGTCGATGTGTGTAACGAACTTGCCAACCGGGGTGTGCGGGTCATCGTGGCGGGGCTCGACATGGACTACCGTGGCATACCCTTCGGGCCGATGCCAGCACTTTGCGCCATTGCCGACGACGTACAGAAAGTGCATGCCATCTGTGTGCGTTGCGGAGCCCTCGCATACATCAGCCATCGAAAGGTCGAAGGCGACAAACGGGTGCTGATAGGTGAAAAGGAGGAGTATGAACCGTTATGTAGAGAATGTTATAAGAAAACAAAATGTTAGAGAAAACAATTACTTTCGACCGCTTCGTGCGTGGGATGCTGACAGTGTTGCTCATTGCGGCAATACTGTTCGTCGTTAATTACCTCAGCAACGTGCTGTTGCCCTTTTTCATTGCGTGGCTATTGGCATACATGCTTTATCCGATAGTCATGTTTGTACAAAACAAGCTGCATGTGCCAGGGCGGGTGCTCGCAATCATCGTCACGTTGGTCTTCGTCCTTGGTGTCATCGGAGGCATCGTCTATCTTATCATTCCTCCGATGATAGAACAATTCGAGAAACTCGGAGAACTCGTGACAAGGTATCTCCATCAAACCACCAGAATAAACAATTTCCCGCTCGCCATCCACGATTGGCTTACGAACAACAGTGAAGAAATCCAGCGTTTCTTCCGAAACAAGGAAGTGTCGGAGGCTATACGCAATGCCATGCCGAAAGTCTTTGCAGTCATCACTGAGACCGCAAATGTCATTATCAGCGTCATCGCATCTCTCGTCACGCTCATCTATCTCTTTTTTATACTGCTTGACTATGAGACGCTCTCGTCTGGTTTCATACGCATATTCCCAGAGAAAAACAGGCCTTTCTGGCGTTCATTGATGGACGATGTGGAACGACAGCTGAACAGTTACATACGCGGTCAGGGACTTGTAGCTCTATGCATCGGAATTCTCTTCTGTGTCGGTTTCACAATCATTGGGTTCCCGATGGCTATTGGTCTTGGAATCCTCATGGGACTGTTAAGCCTCGTGCCATACGTGCATGGCTTCGGTCTCATACCTATTGCCCTGCTTGCAGGACTGAAGGCTGCCGACACAGGACAGAACTTCTGGATAATCCTTATCTCTGCCCTTGCCGTCTTCGTTGTCGTTCAGCTAATAACAGACATGGTGCTAACACCGAAGATTATGGGAAAGGCTATGGGACTGAACCCTGCCATATTGCTTCTTTCCCTGTCTGTATGGGGCGCTTTGCTTGGTTTTATTGGACTAATTGTCGCCCTTCCCCTTACCACTCTTCTCATAGCATATTACAAGAGGTATGTGACAAAAGAAGGACAGGAAAAGCCGGCAATTGAGGCAAAATAGCAGAAAACGACGCCAAAAGAGAAAAAAAACGCCAAATAATTTGGTGGATTCAAAAAAAGTGCGTACCTTTGCACCGCTTTTGGGAAAAACCCCATTTTAAGCACTTAGGTAGATCCGCTAGCTCAGTCGGTAGAGCACAACACTTTTAATGTTGGGGTCTTGGGTTCGAGCCCCAAGCGGATCACCAATATCACACCCGGGGAGCCAATTCGGCTCCCTTTTTTCGTGCCTGATTATCAACATTTTACATACATAACTTACTGACAATCAGATTTTTATAAAATCCACATCCTCTAAAAGTGTATATGAGTTCTTGCAAGAAAAACTATGAAAATGTATGTATAAACAAATTATATATCAATTAGAGTATGAAAGCAAACTTAGAGGAAAAAACGTTAAGCGAAATTCGCTCATTGGTACCAAATCTCGAGACTTCAGTGGAAAAATTGGGGGTAGTTCTCGAGGAACTGTGCGAAATGTT
>JALFCG010000021.1 GCA_022771265.1 Prevotella sp. | reverse complement strand
AGACTCATAAGCCTCAACTTTAAATACACCAAGAGAGAGCAAAAAATCTATTGTCTTTTTTGCTAATTTATTCTTTTCATTGTATGTTAATGATATTGTAGTCATAAGCCTATAATAATTGTAACTAAACTGATTTCACGCTGCAAATATACGAAGAAATATTGAAACCTCCAAACATTTCGGGGGATTATTCACCCAAAAAAAGGTGGCGACATTGCTGCCACCACCGCTCAAATATATCTAAATTCCTACCATTATGTGTGCATAGCTATTATTGTGATAACTTGATAAAGGTTGCATTATATCCCTAAACTTAGATATTCATACCAAAATTCAGGAAATGCAAGGACAAACACACTATTATTCGAGGAAAATGTGTATATTTGCATCCGCATTAACTAACAATATATTTATGACATGAAGAAATTTCCCGCTTGCATGCTGACAGACTACATCTTGTTTGGCTTGGCGACAATGATGATACTGTTGTTGTCGAAACCATTCAACGTGGAGAACTCTCTTCTTAGGGACGGCATATTGCAACAGTCGATGGAAGACGGACTGGTGACCATGCTCGCCTATTGGTTGGCAGAGGTCATGGTGACTTATATGTTCAGGCTGCCATGCTGTTTGTTTCCTATTGGCTGGTCATCACATGGGTGAGGATGAAAAGGCTTGTCCTCTATATATCACTCATACCAATCCTAATCTCAAGAACACAAGGACCCACTCTCTGACAGGTATCTATAAAAACAAGTTTGGCAGGAGCACTCTGTTTAATGCCGGCCTCAACCTGAATATTTACGAGAACTCAGTGGCATGGGGCTTTATTTATGACAAGACCACAGGCAAGAAGGAGGTCACGCCCGACAACGTCAACGGCAACTGGAGCGGCAACATATCCGCCAACATTGACTTCCCGCTATGCAAGAGCGAGAAATGGCGAATGAAACACAATGCAGCTTACACAATAGAACACTCAGTGGACCTAAACGGTACTGACGACGGCTCTTCTTCAATAGTAAAAGCCACACGCTCGGTGGTGGATTCACGATACGTAAGAAACGATATGGGAGTGACCTTCCGTCCCTCGTCGAAATATGAGTTTGGAGCAAACACCAGTCTCGTATATCAACACTCCACATCGCCACGCACTGACTTCACCACCATCGACGTGTGCGACTTCAACTATGGCTGCACGGCACAGGTGGAACTGCCTCTGAACATGCAGCTATCTACCGACCTCACCATGTATTCACGCCGTGGATATATAGAAGACTCGATGAACACCAACGAACTCGTTTGGAACGCCCGATTGACAAAACGGATGATGAAGGGAAAGCTCCTTCTCCAGCTCGACGCCTTCGACATACTCGGCAACCTGACCAATGTGCGCCGCACCATCAACGCCCAAGGCAAGACCGAGACCTTCTACAACATCATCCCCTCCTACTGCCTGCTGCATTTGACATGGAGGTTAAAGTAATGCAAAAGGAAAAAATACGAGACCCTGCAACTAAACATTAAGTTGTTACGTCAAACAGGCAAATAACCAAATTATTAATTATGAAAAGAGTAACAACAACTATCATTGTTTTATTGGCAACAATATGCCAACTGAGTGCACAGAGTCTTATTGGAAAAGTAACGGACGAGAATGGTCAACCGATGGAGTTTGCCACGGTTTCACTCCGTTCTCTTCCCGACTCTGCCATCGTGGCAGGTTGCATTACTGACGCGAAGGGACAGTTCAGCATCGAAAGGAAGAATGCAGGTGACTTCATACAAATTTCATCCATAGGATATGGCACTAAGAACCTGCCAGTTTCAGCATTCACTACATCACAGACAATTAAGATGCAGATTGAAGCTGGCTTGCTAAATGAAATCGTTGTCAGCAAAACACTTCCGAAGACAAAGCTCCTTGGCGATGCAGTCGTCACAACAATAGCCGGTTCGATACTTGAGCATGCAGGCAACTCGCTTGAGGTGCTTGCCAAAGTCCCTGGAATGATTACCAAGAATGGAAATCTGGAAGTGATTGGACGTGGAACACCTATATATTATATAAATGGAAGAAAGGTGAACGACGACTCCGAGCTCCGAAACCTCATGTCGGAAGACATAAAGTCGATAGACGTGGTAAGCAATCCCGGTGCCGAATATGGTGGAGAGGTGAGATGTGTAGTGCGCATCCGCACTGTAAAGCGACAGGGTGATGGTTTCAGCTATGCGCTTACGAGTCAGGCTCAGCAACACATATACGACAATCATGATTTCGACCCGTCATGGTCGGTTCTCGACCTCAACTATCGTACAGGCGGTTGGGATATCATTGGAAAACTTGTCTATTACAATCAGCACAGCTATCAGGTAAGTGACAAAATGAGCGGTAACACATTCGTAAATATGCCTGATGGCAGCGTGAAACAGAACATGATGGAAGGTCCTTTCGCTTTCATTGGTCACAATAGCGGAATAAGCGGCGACCTCGGAGTGAACTGGCAGATAAACGAGAACCATTCTCTTGGAATGAAGATGAACTATGGCGGTATGCTGTTTGGTAATCAGGATATCGTCTTTGAGGACAAAGTATATGCAAACGACGAGCTGATTGACATTGTCCATTCCGCATCCCATACCACCACACCTTCTTCTCACACCTTTACAGGCAATCTTTACTACGACGGGAATATCAATAAACTGCATGTGAATTTCAATGCGGACTTCAGCGACTCGGGCTACAAAAAGGAAACTAACGTGAACGAAAACAGTCAGAACAACCCTGCATTCATTGAGAACTTATCCGATGGAGTAGCACGAATGGGCGCAGGAAAACTTGTACTCTCCTACCCCTTCTGGAAAGGAATGTTGAAGATTGGAACAGAGGAGACATACGTAAGCGCAAAGCAGGAATACAATTCTACCAAGACGGAGATTCCTTCGTCGAAAGCTAAGATTGCCGAGAACAACATCTCTGGCTTTGCTGAATATGCCTTACCTTTCAAGTATGTGCAGGTGGTGGCCGGCATAAGATATGAGCATGTTAACTTCGAATACACCAATGAATGTAGCCCGAAGGATAATATCAACAGGACACACAACAACTGGTTTCCTTCATTCAACGCCTCAACCAAGATTGGTCCTGTAGGTATAAATCTTGGATATACCACAAAAATCAAGCGACCACGATATGACCAGCTAAGTACAGAGCTTCAGTACAACAACCGATTCTTGTATCAGACGGGCGACCCTACGCTTCTGAACGAGATACAGAACACCCTATCGCTCAATGCCAACTGGCGATGGCTCACTCTTACCGGGGCATACGAAGTGATTGACAATGCCATCTACCAACTCGGTTATCCGTACGACGATGATTGCACTGCTATGGTAAAGTATTCCAACGCAAAAGAGACTGTCCGCAAACTCAACATCTATCTCAATGCATCACCAACCGTTGGAATTTGGAATCCACGCTATACTGTAGGTATGGAGAAGCAGTACTTTGAGACAACCGTTATCGACCCGCGTGAATCAACAGGTACGCGTGAAGTTAAACGCAACGATCCTTTGTTCTTTGTTCAGGCAAACAACTCATTCAAGTTGAAGCAGGGATGGCTGATTGATCTTGACTATCAATACACATCGCCCTTTGACTACGTGATGTACAAGTTTACCAAACCGAAACATAGTCTTAATCTTGCAGTCAGCAAGTCGTTTCTCAAGCACGACGCGCTCAACGTCCGTGTTGCATGGAACGACATCCTTAACAAGACAAAGGAGCACGTATGCACCGACTATGGTAACTTTATCCACAACCAGAACAATGATTACTATTCTCCATGCGTCCAGCTTCGCGTCTCATATCGTTTCAATACGGCAAACAGCAAGTATAAGGGGACAGGAGCGGGAGCAGATGCAAAGAGCAGGATGTAGAAGAGTAATAGTCCACGAGACGTTCACCTGAGGAAGTTGCGTCCCACCTTGGCTGCAATGGTGTCGCGGAGCTTTTGGGCTTCCATCTGCTCTTTCATCAGTTCCTTCACAAGATTCATGTCAGAGGCTTTCATGGCTTCTGACATTTTCTTTCGTATGTCAGCAATGAGTCTTGACTTGACTGCAATGCGGAAATCGACGATTAGGTGGTTGGTCTTTTGCAGGATGGATGCGGCATCGACACGCATCTGAAGGCTTTTGCTCAGCTGGTAGTGGTTCATGGCAAGCGATCCGGCAAGACGGCTGACCACGATGTCGGGATGGTTGGTGAAGTAAGTGTCGGAACGGAATCCTTCATCTACACTGCGTGAGGCTGCCTCGTGGAGTATGCGGTCGTAGATGGGGTTGCTGAAGTGAAGGTCGTCCTGCGCAAAGTCGTAATCGACATATTGTGCCACGGAGAGGTTGATGAGCTGGCCGTCCTCGGTCTCTACGTCGCGGATGACGACTTCCCCGCCATGCTGTATCAGCAGCTGCACGAGCAGGCGTTCCACTTCCTCTGTCTGTTCGTCGATGGAGTGAAGCCCGATAGCCTGAACTTGCTGAGGCTGCTGCGCTTCGGCTTCTGCCTCGCGTCGCGACTGGCGCTCAGCCTCCTTCTGTCTTGTCTCGATGTCGCCGCCGATGAAGCGGTTCATGGTGTTGATGAGGGTCTGCTCGTTCATCTGGAAATTGCGCGAACACTCGCGAATGTAAGTGTCGCGCTTTATCTGGTCTGGTATGACCGACACACTCCTGACGATGTTGCTGATGGCTTCGGAACGCTTAATCGGATCGGTAACACCTTCGAGTAGAAGGTGCGTCTTGAAGATGATGAAGTCCGTCTGGTGGTCTTCGACATACTTGCGGAAGTCGTCCGACGAGTGCTTGCGGGAAAAGCTGTCGGGGTCGTCGCCGTCGGGAAGGAGAAGTACCTTGACGTTCATGCCTTCTTGGAGCAGCATGTCGGTACCGCGCATGGCTGCATGGATGCCCGCTTCGTCACCGTCGTAGAGAAGGGTGATGTTCTGTGTGAAGCGGCGGAGAAGACGTATCTGATGGACGCTGAGAGCCGTGCCTGAGTTGGCGACGACATTCTCAATGCCGTTCTGGTGCATGGAAATGACATCGGTGTAGCCTTCTACCATATACACAGTGTCTTCCTTGGCTATTGCCCTTTTTGCCTGGTAGAGACCATAGAGTTCGTGGTCTTTGTGATATATCTCCGACTCTGGCGAGTTGACGTATTTCTGCTGCACTCCCTTGGTGCGTGAGTCAAGGACTCGCCCTCCAAAGGCGTTCACCTTTCCGCTAACCGTCAGCCATGGAAATATGACACGTCCTGCATATCGGTCAACGAGTTCCCCGTCGTCTCTTTTGTAACACAGTCCCGTCTTCACCAGATACTCAGCCTTGTAGCCTTCCTTCAGCGCTGCCTGTGACAGCGCGTTGCGGCGCGAAGGGGCGAAGCCAAGCTGGAACTTCTCAATGATGTCGTCGCGAAAGCCGCGGCTGCGGAAATACTGCATGCCTATGGCGCGTCCGTCGGTGTCGTTATGAAGTATGTCGTGGAAGTAGCCGAGCGCCCAGTTGTTGATGATGAACATGCTTTCGCGCTCAGTGGCTGCCTGTTGTTCTTCGGCGGTGAGCTCGCGCTCCTTTATCTCTATGTTGTATTTCTTGGCGAGCCAGCGCAGCGCGTCGGGATAGGTCATCTGCTCGTGTTCCATAAGGAAGTTGATGGAGTTGCCTCCCTTTCCGCAGGCGAAGCAGTGGCAGATGCCTTTCGACGGCGAGACGATGAACGACGGGGTCTTGTCGTCGTGGAACGGGCACAAACCCTTGTAGTTCACGCCAGTTTTCTTTAGTGTGACAAATTCCGACACGACGTCAACAATGTTGGTCGCGTCCATTATCTTGTCTATGGTTAAACGGTCAATCATAAAAAAAGCTGTCTGTATTCAGAGGTTCGTTATCTTGACGTTTGCGGAATGATTATCTTGTGCAACAGCGTGCCTTGGCAAAGGGCTTCCACTCTCGGAGTCACGAGCATCATTCTGGTGAAGAGGCTTTGCGACGTAATAAAAATTACGTCCCATCACCGACTCAAAATCGGCCACTCCGCATGGTATTTGCTTAATAATATCCATTGTGAAACCCATAATTGATGTTCTTGGGGGCAAAGTTACTAATAAAAGTTGGAAACGTCAAATGTTTCCACTCTTTTTTCTTAAAAGTTTATAGTTTCAGAAGTACAGGTTCCTCCCGAGTAGGAGGGCGAGTCAAAAGTGGCATACCCTCTATTAAAGCGATATTTGAGTTATATAAATAGGTATATAGAAACGATGGGGACGAGTAGGTGTAAAGGTATGTTGATATACGTCAATAAATAGACTGTGTGCGCAAACAATATTACTTTTTGCTTGTGTGAAAGCGGAAAACAGTGTAATTTTGCAGCGTCAAAAGACAAAAGGATAACAAATAGTATTTAGGTAATTTAAAAGATTTAAGAAAGGGTAACATTATGAAAAGATTGTTTTTGACAGTAGTTGCAGCTCTTGCTTTGACTGCAACTTTCGCTAAGGACGAAAAGGCAAACAACGTGAACAACGCTAACGCCTATGACATGACAGTGAACATGTCGAAACTCGGCGACGCACTGAAGCTGACTGTTGACCAGATGGAGAGCGTGGCTGACGTACACAAGACTTTCTGCGGAGAGATGCTCATCGCATCGCAGGCTAATGACGAGGACCGCAAGGAACTCATGAACAAGGCCATCACCAAGGACTTGCGTTACATGCACTACCTGCTTAACGACAAGCAGTATCGCACTTACGTGATGCTTCTGAACACCACTCTTAACAACCGTGGACTGAATATGTAAGATAGTAAGAAGAGAGAGAGTATTTAATAATGAGAAAGGGACTTGCGTCGGATTTACGAGGCGCGAGTCCTTTTTTTTGTGCGTTTTTGTCTGAAAGATTTGGAGGTCTCATTTTTTTTTGCTTACTTTGCAGTCAGATTAATGAAACATTTTTTTTGATTATAAAATGAAAAGATTATCGACAATACTGATTTCGACGGCGGCTGCTATACTCATCGGCTGCGGGACATCGTCAACAGTGCCCATTACGGGGCGCAAACAGAATATCCTCGTCAGCGACGAGCAGGTGCTGAGCCTCAGCAACCAACAATATCAGGAGTACATGAAGTCGGCAAAGGCTTCGACCAACGCAACCAACACCGCCATGGTGAAACGTTGCGGGCAAAGGCTTGCCAACGCAGTGGTCAGCTATCTGCAGCAGAACGGACTCGCGGCGGAGGTGGCGCAGTATAAGTGGGAATTCAACCTTGTGCAGGACAAGAACGTCAACGCCTTCTGTATGCCAGGGGGAAAGATTGTAGTGTATGAAGGACTGTTGCCCGTGACCAAGGACGAGGCTTCGCTTGCCATCGTGCTCGGACACGAGATTGCACATGCCGTGGCGAAACATTCTGCTGAACGGCTGAGCAACGAAATAAGGAAGCAATACGGCAGCCAAGTGCTCGGCGCGGTGCTACAGGGATCTGGGGCGAGCACTAACCTGCAGGGCATCAGTTCGACGGTGTTCGGCATTGGAACGACGCTCGGCGGAGCCGCTTACTCGAGAAGTCAGGAGAACGAGGCTGACCACCTCGGACTCATCTTCGCGGCAATGGCGGGCTACGACCCTTCGGTGGCAGTGGGCTTCTGGCAGAGAATGGCTTCTGCCACAGGCAGTAACTACTCAATACTCAGCGACCACCCAAGCGACCAAAGCCGAATTAAGAACATCGAGGGATGGCTGCCCGAGGCAAAGCAGTATTACAAACCGCAGGCTACGACAGCCGTGACATCGGGGAAAACGTCAGGCACGGTGAAGACGATAAAGATATCATCAAAGAAATAAAAAAAAATACTGAAGTATGAAAATAAGATTGCACATTATGTTTGCCATGCTGTTCATTGTCGCAATGGCAATGGCGCAGGGAAAGGCAAAATACGTGTTCTATTTCATTGGCGACGGGATGGGTGTCAACCAAGTGAATGCAGCAGAGACTTATCTCGGAGCTTTGGAAGGACGGATAGGGATAAAGGAACTTTGTTTCCCCTCGTTTCCTTACTCTGCCTTCGTCAACACACAGAGCGCGACTAACGGGGTGACCGACTCGGCTGCGGCAGGAACAGCCCTCGCTACTGGAAGAAAGACAAAGAACGGGGCGCTGGGAATGTTGACCGACCTCACAACTCCGATAACAAGCATTGCCGACTGGGCAAGGGATGCAGGAGCCGCCGTGGGTATCGCGACCAGCGTCAGCATTGACCACGCCACGCCGGCTGCCTTCTATGCACACGTGGGCGGCAGAGGCGAGACTTACACCATCGGACGCCAGCTCGTCGAGAGCAAGAACGACTTCTACGCGGGCTCGGACTTCGTGGCGCCAAAGAATCCCACGGACGGCGGCAAGGACTTATATCGACAGGCTGCCGACAACGGCTTTACCATAGCCCGAGGCTACAAGGACTACCAAAGGAAAGCAAAGAAAGCCGAACGCATGATTCTGCTCCAGGATGAGGAGGCAAGCAAAAAAGACTGCTACAGCATCCCCTATGCCATTGACCGCGGAAAGGATGACCTCACCCTGACCGACATCACTCGCGCGGCTATCAACTTCCTGACGAAGAAGCAGGGAGAGAAGGACGGGTTCTTCCTGATGGTCGAGGGAGGAAAGATAGACTGGGCGTGCCATGCCAACGACCCGTGCTTCATACACGAGCTCATCGACATGGATAACGCCGTGAGGGTGGCTTACGAGTTCTACCAGCAGCATCCCGACGAGACGCTTATCGTAGTCACTGCCGACCATGAGACCGGTGGACTGGTGCTGGCAAGAAACCGTTACGAGCTGTACCTGGACATCATCGGCAACCAGCGCGTCAGCATCGACCGTCTCGGCAAGGACCTGAAAGCCATGCACGAGAAATACGGCGAGAAGTATTGCTGGAACAATGTGAAGACATATCTCACGGAGAACTTCGGATTCTGGAATCGCGTGAACCTCACCGACATGCAGACGCAACGCCTCGAAAATGCGTTTAACAACATCATGAAGGGAAAAGGGGAGAGCGTAGAGACATTGTATCAGAAGGACGACGAACTGGCAGTAACCGTTAGGGACATACAGGCGGAGTGCGCGCTGATTGGATGGCAGGTGACGGGCCATAGCAACGGCTACGTGCCTTGCTTCGCCATCGGCGCGGGAGCTGAAATGTTCCACGGACGTATCGACAACACCGAGATTTGCAAACGTATGGCAAAGGCCGCAAACTGGAAGACACCGGCATTTTGAATTATGAAAACTCATTTCACTCTCGTCATAGCCGGGCTCACTGTGGTCACGGCTATGATATTTTTTGGATGCAAGGGAAAAGACGACAACAACACCCCAAACAATAACAAGGAAAAGGTGAACAACATACCCGTGGACACGGCTTTGAAGGCAAGGCTTAAGGACTTCGCTCAAAGGCCGAGACCTGAAGGGAAATTTGCCTTCCACGTCTATGACCTCACGGCTGACAAACCTGTATATGGATGCAATGACACGCTTGCGCTTCCTTCCGCCTCGTGCATGAAACTGCTATCGGGCGTAGCGGGACTACACCTGCTGGGATGCGACTACCACTACTGGACAGCCGTGTTCATGAGAGGCAACGTCGGGGACGATGGGACACTCAACGGCGACATCGCATTCAAGGCAGGACTTGACCCCCAGCTGATGGCTCCCGACCTCAACGTGTTTGCAAAGAAGCTGAAGGCAAAGGGAATAAGGAAGGTGAAAGGAAAGGTGATAGTTGACCTTACGATAACTGAACCGGTGAAGAGCGAGGAACACTGGTATCCTTGGGACCTGACATTCTCGAAATACGGACTCTTCTACAAAGGGAAGGACAGGGTGGCAAAAGCACTGAAAGCCTCGATGAGAGGACAGGGTATAGCGGTGGCTGACAGCCAGATGACCGCAGGACAAACCACGAGGGACTTCCGCTGCCTGCACGTTGAACGCCGACAGGTTGACGACGTGGTGAAGAGGATGTGGAAAAACAGCTCCAACACCCAGGCGACAGCCATGCTCTACACCATCGGTAACAAGGTAAACCCAAAGGGCAATCCCGTGACTGAGGGGGTGGCATACCTCAGGAAGTTTCTCGCAGAAGACCTTGGGATGACCACCAAGGGACTGACTATTCACGACGGATGCGGACTGTGTACCTACAACTGCCTGTCTCCATTGGCTCTGACTACGGTGCTGCGATACGGATATGATGACCCGAAGATAAGAGCATCGTTGGAAAGAAACCTCGCCGTGGCGGGTGTTGACGGCACATTGGCAAGGGAGATGACCGGCAGCAAGACAAGGGGCAAGATACGCGCAAAAACCGGCACGCTCTCTCATCCATACGGAATAAGTTCGCTTGCCGGTTTCTGTGAGGCTTCAAACGGTCACACGCTTGCTTTTGCCATCATGGACAGTGAGATGTCGGTGCTCGACGCTAGAGTGCTGCAGAGGAAGCTGTGTGAGGCGTTGGTGAAATGACGCTGGCTACTTAAAATGATTCAACAGACGGTCCTTTTCTGCCTGTGTGATTGGAATAATTGTACCGTGACGAGGGGTGAACACGCCCTTCGTCTCTGTGTTTTGGACAAACTTGAAGGTCTTAAGGTCGGTAGAGGTGCAGAACTGGTAATGGTTGTCAACATAGCAGTCGTACATGATAATCCATGACTTGCCGTCGATGGCCTTGCACACGCCAACTCCTTCAACACGCTCGTCGGTCTGCTCCACATGTCCGTCGAGCATCTGCCAACGGTCGGTGAGCTGCTTGGCTACTGCCTGGTATATGCCCCGCCCCGACTCCTGCTTGTAGAAAAGGTGGTACTGCTTGTCCTGCTCGTTGTAAACAATGTCGCCATCAATGGTGGCATTGCCGGCATCGAAGAGCCACTGTGGCTCGCCCTCAAGGTCGGAAAAATCGGCGTTGGCATACTGATAGTAAATCTTGTCGTAGGAGTCCTCGTCGCTGGTGCGTAGCGAATAGAACACCATGTACTTCCCGGTCTTGCGGTCGTAGATGGTCTCGGGAGCCCACACGCGGATGACATTCTTCCAGTTCTTGGTGTAGCGGGTGGGGAAATGGATGGCAGAGTGCTGCCAATGGATGAGGTCGGTTGACTTTAGGAGCACAAGGCCGCGGTTGCTCGACCAACCATACTGGGAACGCATGTCGGTGACGACCATATAGAACGTCTTCCCGTCCTCGCAACGAAGGATGTGAGGGTCGCGCACACACTGGGTGAAAGCAATCGTGTCGCTGCTTATCACGGGCTTGCCGCCATTGAGCGGCGTGTAGTTGTAGCCGTCGTCGCTGAGGGCGTAGCAGATTTGTTCGTCCTGCGGCGCGTTGCTGTTGAAATAGGTAAACAAGTAGGCGACTTTCTTCTCTGCTGAAGCTGTCACCGCGGCAATCGACATTGCCAACGTAATGAACAATTGTTTCATGGATATTGTTTTTTTAGTTAACAATTGATGTGTCTCAAGATTATTGTCATATTCCCCTTGCCTTGAACACTTTCTCCTTGGCGGCATTGATTTCCTGAAGCTTTTTCTCCGCTGCTTTGCGGACGTCGTCGCCAAGTGTCGCCACGCGGTCGGGATGATGCTCAAGGGCGAGCCGGCGATAGGCTTTGCGCACCTCGTCGTCGGTGGCGTCGGGACTGACACCCAGCACCTTGTAGGCCTCGTCGAGCGAGTCGCCCTTTAGGTTGAACAGGGAGTCAATGTCCTGAAGGGAGAGACCGAGCCACGTGCCACATTCGCGTATGGCACTGACCTCCATAGGATCAACACTACCGTCAGCTTGGGAAATGAGCACGAGGAAGTTCACAAGTTGCAGGCGTTGGGCATAGTCCATGAACGACGCAATCTGATGGCAGCAGTCGGCCACCGTGTTCTTGAACACAAACTGTCCCTGACGCTTCTGCTCGTCAAAAAGGCGAAGGAGTATCTGTTCGCCCTGTGACTGGGCTACAGAACCGAAGTTCTGGCGAAGGAACTCGCGCACGAGCTGCATCTCTGAATGCATCACCTTGCCGTCGGCCTTCATGACGTAGGAAGCCAAAACAAGCAACGAGAACATGAAACCGCTCCGCTGCTCGTCGGCACTATACTGTCGGGTGGTGCCATAGCTGTCGCCAAAAGCGCCACTTCCTCTTGTACCCGAATTTTCGGGCGTATTAACGGAGTCAAGTCCTTTGTCGAACATTGCTCCCAATGCCACTCCTGCCAAAGCTCCGAGTGGTCCGGCGGTAATCCATCCTATTATTCCGCCTATCCATTTACCTGCACTCATTATCTTCTTTGAAGAAATTAAAAAATCAAATTAAATAAAAGGGTCTTTGACCTTAAAGAATTAACGAAGTTATGTCTTTTTGGAAGACAGATACATTCCTGCGATTATCAGTATGGAGCCGATAAGGAAATACACCGTAATCTGCTCGTCGAGTATCAGCCATGCGGCAATAATGGTGGTGATGGGGTTGACGTACACCCAATTGGTGCAGACAACGGCTCCAAGACCTTTCATGCACCAGCTCCACGTGAGATAGCAAAGCATTGACGCAACACTGCCGAGGAACAGCAGGTTGAGCGCCACCTCAGGGCGCAAGAGCAATTCCCATGAAGGCATGGCGGGCACGAAGAGATAGTAGGGCAATATCGTCAGGATGCCGTAGAAGAACACCTTGCGGGTGATGAACATCGCAGGATAGCGACCCATGACAGGCTTCATCAACAACGTGTAGAACGCCCAGCAGAGGCAGGCGGATAGGGCGAGCGTGTCGCCCAAAGGCGAGAGATGAAGCACGAAATGACCGTTGAGAACTACTGCCGCCATGCCTGCCAACGCCACCACCGACCCCAGTGCCTGTCGGGCGGAGAAACGCTCCGACTTGTAGAACAGGGCGATGATGAGCATGGCAAATAGCGGGCAGGAACAAACTATCAGCGAAGTATTGGTGGCTGTGGTAAAGCGGAGCGCCTCGTTTTCGGTGAGAAAATACATAGAGCCGCCTGTTAGTCCCAAGGCCACCATCGTCAGTTCGTCGCGCCAGTTGTCAGTCAGCCACTTATGCCGCCCGCGCCACAAGGAGAAAGCCGTGAGCAGCACGTAGGCGATGATGAATCGCAGAGTGAATATCTGTGCTGGTGACAGACCGTTGATAATCAGGAGTTTAGTCCACACGAATGTGGTGCCCCACACTGCCACCGTAAGAAATGCTACTATGTGATATGTATGTGCCAATGATAAACTTTAATATTTTAATTTTTCAATTTTTCTATGTCCCTTCTCACGTGGTCACGAATCTTCTTAAGATACTGTTTCATGCGGTCGCCGTCTTTATGGTCGATGATGTCGAGCAGTTCCTTTAATTCGTCGCGAATCTGCGATACCTGGTCACTCGTGTAAGGGTTGAACAGGATTTCCTGCAGCAGGTAGTCATCCTCGTTGAGCACTCCCTTGGCAATACGCATGTGGCGCTTGAATGTGGTTCCCGGTGCGTCCTGATGCTTCATCACAGCTGCGAAGACGAAGGTGCTGACGAAAGGTATGCTCAGTGAGTAAGCCACCGTGCGGTCGTGCTCCTCGAAGGTGTATTCGTAGATGTTTAGTCCAAGGCGGCTGTAGAGGTCCTTGAAGAAGATGCGTCCCATGTAGTCACCTTCGCTGATGATGATGGCGTTCTCTTCGCTCAACTGGTTGAGGTTGGCGAATGTAGGTCCGAACATCGGGTGAGTGGAGACATAGCGGAATCCCGTGGAGTCGTAGTATTCCTTGAGGTTGGTCTTCACCGACGAAATGTCGCTGATGATGCAGTCCTTAGGAAGGTATGGCAACACCTCCTTGAAAGCCGGTATGGTGTACTTAACTGTCACGGCATTGATGACGAGTTCGGGGGAAAATTCCTTCACCTCGTCTAATGTCGTCAGTCGCTGGCAGTTGTAAGTGAACCTCATTCTCTTCGGGTCTTTCTCATATACTGCCGTCTCGTGATCAAAACTCAGTAAATCGAGAAAGAAACTTCCCATCTTACCAGCACCCATTATCAAAATTTTCATTTCATTCAAATTTTAAAATGACACATGAGTTTTTAATATATTCATTAAAACTCCAATAAAGCGCCCCAAATCGTCATTTGTTGATAATCTCCATCTGCTGACGCACACTCTCTTCGTGGATTTTCTCGAATACCTGTGCTACGAACTCGCTGTCCATTCCGCAGAGGACACCTTGGGCTCCGCGCTTCTCGAGGATCTCGTTGTAGCGGGCGGCTTGGAGGATGGTCATGTTGTGCTCCTTCTTGTACTGACCTATCTCGCGGCATACGCGCATACGTTTGGAGAGAAGATCCATGAGCTGGTTGTCGAGTTCGTCAATCTGACGACGGAGCACCGTGATACTCTCGGTGGTGTTGGTTTCGCTACGCACAACGAGCAGAGAGAGTATGTAGTCGAGAACGTCGGGAGTGACCTGCTGCTTGGCGTCGCTCCATGCACAGTCGGGATTGCAGTGGCTCTCGACGATAAGCCCGTCGAAACCTAGGTCCATGGCCTGCTGGCAGAGAGGGGCGATGAGTTCGCGGCGTCCACCGATGTGCGACGGGTCGCAGATGATGGGCAGTTCGGGGATGCGGCGGTGCAGCTCGATAGGAATCTGCCACATCGGCATGTTGCGGTAAATCTTCTTGTCGTAGCTTGAGAAACCGCGGTGTATGGCTCCCAGCTTCTTGATGCCTGCCTGGTTGATGCGCTCCATGGCACCTATCCACAGCTCGAGGTCGGGGTTCACGGGGTTCTTGACAAATACAGGCACGTCAACGCCCTTGAGCGAGTCGGCAAGAGCCTGCATGGCGAAGGGGTTGGCAGTGGTGCGTGCACCTACCCACAGAATGTCGATGCCATACTTCAGTGCCAGTTCAACATGTTCTGGAGTGGCAACCTCTGTGGCCACGAGCATGCCAGTCTCTTCCTTCACCTGTTTCATCCAAGGGAGTGCCACTTCTCCGTTACCCTCGAATCCTCCTGGCTTTGTGCGTGGTTTCCATACACCTGCACGGAACATGTGACATCCTTTTTCTGCCAGTTCCCTTGCTGTTGTCATCACTTGCTCCTCGGTCTCGGCGGAGCATGGTCCTGCTATCACAAACGGACGCTCGTTGTCGCTTGGCAACGTAAGCTTTTCAAGTTCTAATTCCATATATGTCAAAGTTTTGATGTTACAAATTCATTTTTGAATTAAGATATTATTGAATTAAAGTTTTTACGCCTCGTTTCTTCTATCTTTGTTTCTTTAATATTTTAATTCTTTATTCCGCATTTCACCCTGTGCAAAGCCGCATCGAAGACACGCTCGTTTGCACAGAGAGAGATGCGAATATACCTTTCTCCCTTCGAACCGAAGATGAAGCCTGGGGTGATGAACACCCTTGCCTCGTGGAGCACGCGCTCGGTGAGTTCCTCGCAGTTGGAATACTGCTCCGGTATTTTACCCCAAAGGAACATTCCCACTTGGTTCTTATCGTAGGTGCAGCCAAGCACATCCATAATCTGCTCGGCATATTGGCGACGGCGGGCGTAGGTCTTGATGTTTGCCTCGTGGTGCCATTCCTTCTCATTGGTGAGGGCAGCGGCTGCTGCCAACTGTATGCCGCGGAACGTGCCACTGTCGATATTACTCTTTATCTTGAGTATCCACGAGATGAATGTAGGATTGGTGGCACACATTCCCACACGCCATCCAGGCATGTTGTGACTCTTCGACATTGAGTTGAACTCGATGCAGCAATCCTTTGCACCTTCTACCTGAAGCAGTGACATGGGGGTCTCGTTGAGGATGAATGAGTATGGATTGTCGTTCACTACTACGATGTTATGGCGACGTGCGAAATCAACAAGTCGCTCGTATGTTTCCATGCGAGCATTGCCTCCGGTAGGCATGTTGGGATAGTTGGTCCACATCAGTTTCACCCTCGAGAGGTCCATCTTCTCCAGTTGCTCAAAGTCAGGTTGCCAGCCGTTGTCTTCCATAAGGTCGTAGTTGACCACCTTCGCTCCGAGAATCTTGCTCAGCGAGGTGTAAGTGGGATAACCGGGATTAGGCACGAGCACTTCTTCGCCGGGATTGACGAAGGCGAGAGTGACATGCAGTATGCCCTCCTTTGAACCGATGAGAGGCTGTATCTCGGTGGAGGGATTGAGTTCAACTCCATACCATCGTTGATAGAAATCAGCCATTGCCTTACGCAGTTCTGGTGTACCCATAGTGGGCTGATAACCGTGAGTGTCGGGGCGGCTTGCCACCTCGCACAATGTCTCTATTGTCTTTTCCGACGGTGGCATATCTGGACTGCCTATGGCGAGGCTGATGATGTCCTTGCCCTCGGCGTTCATCTGAGCCACCTCTTTTAGCTTCCTGCTGAAGTAGTATTCGCTGACGAGCGAAAGTCTTTCTGCCGGTTTAATGTTTATATCCATAAATGTACAAATTCTTTAGGTCGCAGACCTTATATATTTTAATTCTTTACTTTTTTATTTCCAAATAGAAGCCAGCAGCTATTTGGACACATATTCCCCTAATATTTTGAGTTCTTTTGTTAGCGGGATGATTGCGTCGATGCTCTGACGATAGCGTGTGAGATTGTCGTAGGTGACATCCACGTAGAAAAGGTATTCCCATTCGTGACCAATGATAGGCAGCGACTGAATCTTCGTCAGGTTGATCTTGTAGAAGGTAAGGATGCTGAGCACTTGGGAGAGCGATCCTTCCTCGTGAGGCAGTGAGAACACGAGGCTCGACTTGTTAGTCTTCTCCAGCGGGCGAAGGAAGTCGGCCTTCATGGGGCTTGACGACACGAGGAAACGTGTGAAGTTGTGTTTGTTGTCCTCGATATGGTCTTCAAGAATCTTCAGACCGTAAAGTCGTGCTGCTGTACTGCTGCAGATGGCAGCCCATCCCTGACACTTGTAGCTGTTTTCCGCGATGAACTTTGCCGATCCGGCAGTGTCGTCGCTCTCCACCGCCTTTATCTCCGGGTGCTTTGCCAGAAACTGTCGGCACTGCATGAGGGCTACAGGATGAGAGTGCACCTCTTGTATTGTCTCCCACTCGTCATCGGGCAGGCAGCAGATGCAGTGGCTTATGTGCAGTTTATGTTCTCCCACCACGCTCAGTCCCGAGTCGCGCAGCAACTCATAGTTGTGGAGCAGACTGCCCGCGATGGTGTTCTCGATGGCAGTCATTGCGATGACTGTCGGGTCTTTCTTCACGTTGTCGAACACTTCCTCGAAGGTGTCGCAACAGATCAGCTGCAACTGTTCGCCCTCGAAATACTGGTGGGCTGCTATGTCGTGGAATGACCCTATCATTCCTTGTATTGCTATTCTTTTCACCTGCTTTAATTTTTTCAATATTTCAATTTTTCAATATTTAAAAGTCCCGCCTCATCATTGGATGGAGCGGGACTTTGCAAATCTTATACTTTTGTTTGATTTACTTTATCATAAGTTGAAATTACACGCAACTTCCCGCTCTACAATTCCTTGCAAAGTAAAAGTAAAAGTAATAAAAAGATGCGTTAATGCAATTCATAACTATTCGTTTTTTTTGTTTATACGCTGCAAAAGTATAACTTTTCTTTGAAATACACAAATAAAATGGTGTTTTTTTTCGTTTTTTGCCTCTTTTTTCTTACAGTCCGAACGGATTTATATTACTGTAGGCCTGTTTCACCTTGTGTTCAACGCCTTCGGCTGAGTATTCGCCGGTGATGTCGGCAGCCTTGTCAGGGTCAATTTCCAGTACTTTTTGCATGTCTTCCTTTGCCCCTGCCATGTCGCCCAAGTCGTATTTCACCTGTCCGCGCTCCTTGAAGGCTTCGGTGGCAAACGGGTTCACCTCTATCACCTTGCCGTAGGTTGCAATGGCATCGTTAGGCTTTCCGTCAGCCAGCTCCACGCGAGCCTTGAGCATCAGCACGTCTTCCTGTTCGGGATAGTCGGCAAGGAGAGTCTCCATGTCGTCGCGCGCCCCGTTCCTGTCACCCATCTTCAGTAATGTCTGTCCACGCAGCAGATAGGCATCCGCAAAGTCAGGCTTCAACACTATGGCCTTGGTCAACATGGCGATGGCATTGATGTAATCGTCCTGACCAATGCACGCCTTAGCATATAAATAATGTACGCGCGAATTGCTGTTATCAATCAGTATCGCCTTTTCGCAAGCCTGCGACATGGCGACGTAGTCTTCCATCATATACGCTACGTTGGCCATCTGTTCGTAGATGGCCTGGTTGTCGGGTTGTGCCTCGGCAAGTTTCTGAAACTGCTCGTAGGCAGGCAGCAACTCGTTGTTGCGAACAAGAGCCGTGGCGAGATAGTCTCTCACCTCAAGGTCTTCTTTTATTGCCAATGCGGCCTTGAAGCACTTGATGGCATATTCATGCTGCCCCATTCTTGCAGCCTTGACGCCATCGTATTTGTACATGTCGAAGTTTTTTTCCTCGTCTTCTTTCTTTTTTTCTACAGAGGTCTCCTGTTTGCCTCCGAAGAGTGACTTGAATATGTTCATAGTCAGTGTTCTTTGGTAAAAAAATCAAATATCCTCGGCAAATAATGGGTCGTCAGGTGTCACCATAACGGGTTTCATCTCGCTGACCTTCAGAATGTTCTCAGGAACATATTTCTTGTCAACAACCAGTCGGAACATGTATTCACGGAACCAGCGGTCGCTCATGATCATGCAACCCTTTTCTCCCCATGCGGTGCCCCAACTGTTTTCTACCTTCCACTTTGTTGCCTTGCCGCTCGCGTCGAGGTCAACGGCGGTCAATGTCATTGCGTGGGTCGATCCGCTGTCGAAGGTGCTGATACGATCTGCCTTGTCCATTCCGAACGTAGTGCCGAAGAGTGAACCGTAGTCGAAATTCTCCGTGTCGCCGTATCCGCGCTGGCGGTCGAGCATCTTGGCAACGTCATAGGAACTGTAGAGTTTGCAACCGTCCTTCAGCGAGGCTATTGCCATCTTCTCAATATCATCCATCGGAAGGTTGACATATTTCCAGTTGTGCCCGTCGTAGGTGTGTCGGTCCAGCTCAACCTCGTATGTCTTGTAATACGGACGGCGTGGGTCGTTCATTGCCATGATGAATGTGCCGTTGAGAGGTTCGCCCACTGTCTCCTTGTAGAATTCCTGCGGAGTGTAGGTCTTTGTCTCGCCGACGGCTTTACCGTCTTTGTCGAGGTGGGCGTATGTGAACTGTGCAGGAGGCTCGCCGATGGTCAGGGCAAGCATTCGGTAAACCGTTCCGAGCATTTCTGTCTTCGCCTTCTCGATGTCGGAGGCTTTCTTTCCTTCAGCCACCAGCTTGCGCAGCTTCAGTCCGTCCTCACGCAGACGCGAAGAAATCAGACGGGATGCCTTGGCGGTATTGTCGCTTGAAAAACTCTCCGGCATAACCTGCTTTGGCACAAGGCCATATTTCTCCGTGAGGTCGGCAACGCCACAGAACGTGCCGCCGTCGCTTATCGGATTCTTGAAGAAGAACTGCACGGAGTGGTCGTCGATAGGCTTCTTGCCGGTGTCGATGACACCTTGCAGGAAGAGGTTAGCCTTTTCCAGCTGGTCGTAGAAAAAGAGATATGCCTGAGAATACTCAACGCGCAATGAGTCGGTGCGCTTTGCGAAGTTGGAGCGCAACACGTTCATGCCGCTGAACATCCAGCAGCGGCCGGAACTCTTTTGGTCGGTGATGGTCTGCTTTGGAGTTTCTATGCTGAAATGGGTGTCGATAGCAACGGCTGCCTTCCTGTTCTTCGCCAGGTTGTCTATCGCGTTTGCTGCAATTGCGTTAGCCAGAGCATTGTCCGCAGCGGTCAGCCTCTGTTCTTTCTGAATCTTACCCAGCATCTCCGCAGATATTCCTCCGCCCTTTGTCTGGGCATTGGCCTGCAATGCCACCGACATTGCCAAAGCCACCATGAAAGTCTGTTTTCTCATTCCTAAATAGTCGTTTTGTTATTTTTGGGGCAAAAATACACATTTTTTCTCTATTGGCGAAATCTTTTCATGTTTTTCTGTCCTTTTATTTGGTAGAATGCTTTTTTGATGGTACTTTTGCATCCCGAAACAATAATGTTCTTTTTTAACAAGTAAAGACAATGAAAGAATCAATGAAACGGGTGAGTGCGTGGATGGCTTCCCACTCATCGACTTACGTGATAGCCGCTGCAGCACTGGCTTTCCTCGTGCCAGAAGTGTTCGCATGGGTCAGGGGCGACGTGTCGAGCGTTATACTTGGAATCATTATGCTCACCATGGGGCTTACGCTCTCGACAGAAGACTTCCGCATACTGTTCAGCCGTCCGTGGGACATCTTCATCGGCGCATGCGCACAGTTTACGCTGATGCCTCTGCTCGCCTATACGCTCACCCTGGTGTTCGGACTTAATCCCTATCTCTCCATTGGTATCATACTTGTCGGCTGTTGTCCCGGTGGCGTGTCGAGCAATATCATGTCGTTCCTGTGCAAGGGCGACGTGGCGTTCTCTGTCGGCATGACCACTGCTTCCACCCTTCTGGCACCCTTTATGACACCGCTGTTGGTGTGGTGGCTTGCCGACACACGCATTGAGGTAGACACCCTTGGTATGTTCCGCGGCATATTGCTCATCACCATAATTCCCGTGGGCATCGGTTTCCTTGGCAATCACTATGCCAGCAGCCACCGTTGGTATGACGATGTCAGGCAGATGATGCCAGGAGTCAGCGTCACCTGTCTTGCGCTGATTGTCGGAGGCGTGGTGTCGCAGGTGAAGCCGCAGCTTATGATTCATGGCATGGGTTTGTTCATGTTAATGCTTGCCGTGGTGTCCTGCCACAACACCCTCGGCTATGTGCTTGGCTACAATGTCGGTCGCCTCTTCCGCTTCTCGCTTGCCAAGAAGCGAACAATATCCATCGAGGTGGGCATGCAGAATGCAGGCATGGCAACTGTGCTTGCCACCGCCTTCTTTGCCAACGACGACATCCTCGCCCGCAATCCCGAAGCAATTCTCTGTGTGGTGCCATGTGCTATCAGTTGTGCCTATCACTCCATCTCCGGCACTGTGCTCGCAGGACTATATGTGAAATACGACGAGAGAAAGAAATAGGAATCCTTAGCTCAAAAAATAAAGCTATTGCCTAAAAGTTTGATTGTTTCATTTCTTTTGTTTACCTTTGCTCCGACTTCTGTAAGTGGCTCAACTCGTTTCGGCTTCTGAACCAATAGTGTTTGGTTACGCATTTATGTGAAACTCTAATCCTAACGTTGTGTTGATATAACCGACTTATCGATTTTCATAAAAGTAGTTTATTAAAGCTTTTTTGTACTACCCAATTATGTTGCCAACTGCTTCGGGCAATCAGTTGCCAACTGCTTCGGGCATTCAGTTGCCAACTGCTTCGGGTAATCAGTTGCCAACTGCTTCGGGCAATCAGTTGCCAACTGCTTCGGGCATTCAGTTGCCAACTGCTTCGGGCAATCAGATGACGCCTCTTTCGGGCAATCAGATGTTTCCATGAAATAAGACTATAGGTATATATAATATAATAAGGTGTAATGAGAATAATGGTGCTTTTTACACCCTTTATTTTGCAAACAAACGTTAAAGAATGAAAGTTTTTTCTTGAAAAGTTTGGTTTGTATTGAAAAAGTCCGTACCTTTGCATCCGCTTTCGAGAAACAACGACACTCGTGAGCTTCAAAAAAGAGTTATTTGAAAGATTTACATAACAGAGAAGTAGTAGTACAAGCAGCAATTGAGAAATCAATTGGGTAAACGAACCGTCAATTTGAAAAGATTGAAAAAGGTTTCTTTAGACTTGAGAACGAAGGCGTCCTGAACAAGACAGAATTCAAGAAATTGAAAAAGATATTTTTACAATGTAGAGTTTGATCCTGGCTCAGGATGAACGCTAGCTACAGGCTTAACACATGCAAGTCGCGGGGCAGCATGGATTTAGCTTGCTAAATT
>JALFCG010000183.1 GCA_022771265.1 Prevotella sp. | reverse complement strand
GAAGTCGCCAAGAGGGCTCCAAACAAGATAGCACTAAAAAGTTTTCTTTTCATACGATAAATATTAAATTAATTAAAAATTGATATAAATTACATGCTAAATATTCTCTCAAACGCCCAAATGTATCTCTTGCCGCGAGATGCACATTCGGGGCTAAGGAGGGCGGACAGGACGCAGACGGCGATTCGGCAGGAAAAAGGGAAAAAATAACGGAGTTTTTATCGGGTTTTGTGACAAGATGTTAATATCTTCTGAATTGTTTTTACAGGGGTATGAAAAGCGTTTACTTACAGAATATCAATACGTCACGACAATGTGGGCTAATAGAATAATAGTCAATAATAAATATTTACAAGAAGAAAATCTTTATAGAAAAGTTTATACAAATGTATGGTCATGCCAATTATTTTTTGTAATTTTGCAGCAAAAAAGAACAGATGATGAAAAGATTGTTTTGTATGAAGGCTATTGGTTGGCTATTTATTGGATTGTCGTTAGCGGCTTGCAAGCGGCAAGGTGAGACTAAGGTTGAAGACAGTGTTGCTGCTGACACTTCAAAGGTTGAGACTCCGCAGGATGCGGTGGAGAGGTTGTTGGCAGGCAACAAGAGATATGTGGAAGGCAATAGCATTCATCCGCATAACTCTTTGGCCAGACTTAAGGAGACAGCCCCACATCAAAACCCGTTTGCTGCAGTTGTGGGTTGCTCTGACTCACGCGAACCTGTTGAGCTACTGTTTGACCAAGGTGTGGGTGACATTTTTGTTATTCGCACGGCAGGCAATAATGTCAACGGGCACTTGATGATGGGCAGCGTTGAATATGCTGTGGAGCATTTGGGCGTGAAGTTGTTGCTGGTGCTTGGGCACGAGTCTTGCGGCGGCGTGACGAGCGCCATTTCGGGCAGCGAGGAGAAAGGAGAATTGGGGAAGTTGCTGAAGTCGATAAAGGATGATGTTCCTCAATATATTGGGAAGCCGGACAGTCTTGACAGTGCGATACGCTGTCATTCGCGCGTTCAGGTGGAACGGATATTAAAGAACCCGATGATTGAGGAGAAGGTGAAGGATGGAAGCCTTTTAGTGAAAAGCGGTTTTTACGACATACATACCGGTAAAGTTACGATAGACTAATAACAAGTGCTATAATAAAAAAAGTCCAAGTGGCAATACCACTTGGACTTTTTTGTGCGCCCGATAGGACTCGAACCTACACGTCGCAAGACACCAGATCCTAAGTCTGGCGCGTCTACCAATTTCGCCACGGGCGCGAAAATCGGTTGCAAAGGTACGTCTTTTTTTTGGAATATGCAAATTATTGATGATATTTTTTACATTATTCGGTCAATAAGCGTCGTGCAGTCTCTATAATGGTGTCAACGCCGCGTGCATAATCGGTGTCAGTGATGGAAACTTGGACATCAGGGTCGATGCCAAATTCGATGTCCTTTCCGTTGCGGTCGTAGGACGGTACAGCGGAATATCGCACTATCCATCCATTAGGCAACTGGCTGCTCATGGGCATGCCTCCTCCCCCACCCGTCCGGTCACCAACGATGGTTACGTCGGGCAGGACCTCCATTATCTTGACAAATTCGTTGGCGGCACTGTAAACGCCACGGTTGGTGAGCAGGCACACTTTCTTGTGCCACCTGAGGTTTGACGATGGTTGCTGCCACTGTTCTTCCTTGGGCGAGAAATCGTCATGTCCCTTTCCTGTCTTATGCTGAAGATAGCCGACGAGTGTTGTTTCATTGAAGAAACGCGATGCGAACCTTTCCGCATAGTGCAATATACCTCCTCCGTTGTTGCGTATGTCGATGATTAGTCCTCGGCAAAGCATCAGCTCGCTGATGACCTCGTCGAGATTACCTTCCCCGATGCCTTTGCTAAAGCTCTCATAACGTATGTACCCGACATTGTCGTCGAGCACACGGTATTTGAGTCCGGATGCAATCTTATAGTCGGTGCCGAGATAGCGGCGTTCGAGCGAGTCGCTGTAGTTTGCCGGGAAGTCTTCTTTCCAACTCCAATATCGTGACACATCCGCCGAGGAATACATATTGACATGTCCGTCACGTAGTTCACCAAGCATGTCTCCCAAGATTTCAAAGAGTTGTCCTGGAGTGATTGCCGCTGATGCTCGTGGCTTATAGCTTTCATATACTTGATTCCAGTCGAGTCCGTACTGCTGTTTCTTATAGGAGAAATAGCAATAGTGTTCGTCGATGAGATGCCATAGAGCCTCGAAGTTGCCTGTCGGCGAATCGTTATATTCCTCATCATCGACACAGGAGACAAACGCCAACGGGAACAGGATAGCGAGCAGGAGAAGTCTGAAAGAATGTTTCATGGGCGATGGTGTGTGATGGTGAAACGTTTAACAAATCCTATCATGAAGTGGTTGGAATAGACATGTGACTTTAGATTGTTGACCTTTGCCTGCTGAAGGTCGGCAAGATAGCCAAGACGCAGGGTCGCCGTTGGGCCTATATTGACGTCAGCCATAAGCTGATGGCGCATATAAGGAGCGGAAACGAATGTGGTAGGCACTATGTTGTGGTCGTAGTTGCCCCGGGAGAAGATCTCATAATAAGACTGTCCGTAGTTTGGACTGAACATCACTCCCACGAGTGGCAGTTGGGCTTCATAGTGCAATGCACACTTACGCTTAAGCAGGCAAAAGTCCCAACTTGCGGTTACGGCAGGCATCAGGTTAAGACTGACCCGTGCCTGAGCCGGATTGTTTCCGTTGGAAGTGTTGTAGATAAAACCGACATTGCCTACAGCCATTGCTCCCACCTCGACAGACAGCGAAGGCAGGATGTTGAAACTGCGCATACGACCGAGGAAGAGGGAATAGTCACCAAATATTTCATGAGAGTCACCACTGCGGTCGTCGGTAGTTGACAGATGTGCCTGATGCTCAACAAGCGTTGTCCAGTGTTTTCCGGTTGGCAAGGTTTGGACAGTAGCGAGAACTGTCAGTCCGACACCGTCGAAATGTTCTTGTGAAAGATAGGTGTCGTAAATTTCCGTCGGCCCAATACCCACCATACATGCAGTTCTCCTCTCTTTCTGCGCGAAAAGGCTGAGGGGGAGCAGCAGGACTATGAAAAGAAGGCTATATCTCATCGGGGAAAAGATTAAGTTGACCTGTTATCTCGTCGCGGACCTGCCGTTCGCTTTTTCCCGCATCAGGGTCGAGGTTTTCCCCAAGAACAGACAGTTCTGAACTTTCGTTTTCCGACTGTTCTTCTGAATCAGAGGGTTGGCCTTCACGTTCCGGTTGTCGAAGAGGAGGCAGTTCCTCTATAGAGTCTATCTGCCAGGTGCTTATGCGTTTTCCCTTAGCCTTGAATCCTTTGACTGCCACAAACTGTTCGGCATCTATTTGCAGTGGGTCGCGGAAAGCATCATTTCCTCCGAAGGTCACCTTTATGAGGGGATAGGCTTCACCCGAGAGCAGCACCTGCCGGCTCTGCTGGTTGTCGCCGAGATAGCTGAGTTTCCTTTTCGTCGGTTCCATTAGGAATCGTTTAAGATAAGGATAGCCTTCATTGTCGGCATCGAACAGTACGGCGGTCCACACTTTGTGTTCGTCGTATTTCTCAATGACGGCGATATTGTTCTCGTAGTGGTTATTGGTGTCGAAATTGGTCTGATAGTACTCTCCGTTGGACAGCACGACGAGAATCATGTCACCATCGTAGAACTCACCCAGTAGTCGGCCGTGCTCGTCGTAGTTGAGTCGGTTGACATCCGGGTCGAACCACACCTTCCGTCCTCCGAGCGTCGAGTGTCCGTGACTCTTGAGGCCTATGCGATGTATAGAATTGTGAGACAATAAGTTACCTTTCGACGCACGCCCCTTGATGAGGATGGAAGAGAAGTCTTTGTCGAGGAAGATGCTTCCCTTTCGTTTCTCCGAGGGATCGAATGTAATCTTGATAATCTCCGCTTCTCCATTTGGATTAGCGGTGAAATAAATGACACGTGAACCTGGTGTGCCCTGTGTAAGGTCATATTCGCGGTCGCGGGTTATGCTGGTTACGTTGAATCGCTTGATGAAATAGTCACCCTTCTTTCCGTCGCGATAAACCACGTTGTAGATGGTGCGTTTGTCGTTTTTCTTGAACACCGCGAGGTGCAGCACGTTCTTTCCGACGAAAATTTTCTCTGCCACCTTGATGACCTTGTATTTTCCGTCCTTATAAAAAATAATAATGTCGTCGATGTCAGAACAGTTACAGACGTACTCGTCCTTTTTGAGCCCTGTTCCGATGAATCCCTCCTGACGGTTGATGAACAGTTTCTCGTTAGCCTCGACGACGGTGGTAGCCTCAATGGTGTCGAAGTTGCGAATCTCGGTACGTCGAGGATGTTCCTTCCCGTACTTGTCCTTAAGGAACTGGAACCAGTTGGCAGTGACCTCAACCATATTGGCGAGGTCGCGGTCGATGTCTTCAATCTCCGCTTTTATACGTGCCATGATTTCGTCAGCCTTATCCTTGTTGAACTTCAGTATGCGTTGCATTTTTATTTCGAGTAGCCGTAGGATGTCGTCCTTTGTCACCTCACGCACGAATTGCGGGTAATAAGGAGTGAGCCTTTCGTCAATATGCAGGCAAACGGCATCAACATTCGGTGCCTGCTCGAATTTCTTGTCCTTGTAGATACGTTCCTCAATGAATATTTTCTCAAGAGAGGCGAAGTGGAACTGTTCAAGCAATTCCGCCTTTCTTATCTCCAGTTCCTTTCTCAAGAGTTCCTTCGTGTGTTCAGCACTCTGTGCGAGCACGTCGCTGACAGTCAAGAACTGCGGTTTGTCGTCGGCAATGACGCAGCAGTTCGGCGAGATGTTCACCTCACAGTCGGAGAAAGCATACAAGGCGTCGAGGGTCTTGTCGGAGGATATGCCTGGAGCCAGGTGCACCTGTATCTCCACTTCAGCCGCCGTGTTGTCATCGACCTTTCTTGCCTTAATTTTTCCTTTTTCAATTGCCTTCAGTATTGAATCAATCAGAGTGGTTGTAGTTTTTCCAAAAGGAATTTCTTTTATGACGAGAGTCTTGTTGTCGAGTTTTTCGATTTTTGCCCTTACCTTCAGCGTTCCTCCTCTCTGCCCGTCGTTATACCTCGACACATCGATGCTTCCTCCCGTAGGGAAGTCGGGGTAAAGCCGGAAAGGCTCTCCATGGAGATAGGAGATGGCAGCATCGCATATTTCGCAGAAGTTGTGTGGTAGGATTTTTGACGACAGTCCCACAGCAATGCCTTCAGCCCCCTGAGCCAGAAGCAGCGGGAACTTCACTGGCAGTGTTATAGGTTCTTTGTTTCGTCCGTCGTAGCTAAGTTGCCATTCTGTGGTTTTGGGGTTGAACACGGTGTCGATGGCGAACTTCGACAGTCGCGCCTCAATATAACGAGGAGCAGCCGCACGGTCACCGGTAAGAATGTTTCCCCAGTTACCCTGCGTATCGACCAGTAGTTCCTTCTGTCCCAGCTGCACGAGAGCGTCACCGATAGAAGCGTCGCCATGAGGATGGAACTGCATTGTGTGTCCCACGATGTTAGCCACCTTGTTGTACCTGCCGTCGTCCATTCTCTTCATGGAATGCAGGATTCTTCTCTGCACAGGTTTCAGTCCGTCCCCGATGTGAGGCACCGCTCTCTCAAGAATAACGTAGGATGCATAGTCAAGGAACCAGTTCTGGTACATACCGCTGAGATGGTGTACAACGGAAGCGTCAAACCTGTTGACAGGCTTGTAATCTGAATGTTCCTGCGAAGCGTCATCTTCGAGGATGTTATTGTCTTTAATATCGTCTATTTCGTCGCTCATGAGGTTAATGTGGTATTTCTTCAGCCGCAAAAGTAATAAAAAGAAACGAAATTTGCAAATATTGTGTTATTTTCTTTTGTTTTTCGCTCAACATACATTACCTTTGCACCCAAAAATACGAAATTATACATAATATTATGGCACAAGAAGACGTTTTTAAGAAAATAGTATCTCATTGCAAGGAATACGGATTCGTGTTCCCAAGCAGTGAAATCTATGATGGACTGGGAGCCGTTTATGACTACGGCCAGAATGGTGTGGAACTGAAAAACAACATCAAGCAGTACTGGTGGAAGAGCATGGTATTGCTCCACGAGAACATCGTTGGTATCGACTCCGCCATCTTCATGCACCCGACGATATGGAAAGCCAGCGGACACGTTGACGCGTTCAACGACCCTCTCATCGACAACCGCGACTCAAAAAAGCGCTATCGTGCCGATGTTCTCATCGAGGACCAGATAGCCAAGTATGACGAGAAGATACAGAAAGAAGTGGCCAAGGCCCGCAAGCGTTTCGGTGACTCTTTCGACGAAGAGAAATATATGGAGACAAGTGAGCGCGTCAAGGAGACGAAAGAGAAGCGCGACGCTCTCCACGCCCGTTATGCCGAGGCCATGCAGGGTCCTGACCTTGAGGCGCTGAAGCAGATAATCCTTGACGAGGAAATAGTTGACCCCATCAGCGGCACAAAGAACTGGACCGACGTGCGCCAGTTTAACCTCATGTTCTCCACAGAGATGGGAGCTTCTGCCGACGCATCGATGAAGGTCTATCTGCGTCCGGAGACGGCACAGGGCATCTTTGTCAACTACCTTAACGTACAGAAGACGGGGCGTATGAAGATTCCTTTCGGCATAGCTCAGATAGGAAAGGCATTCCGCAACGAGATTGTTGCACGCCAGTTCATCTTCCGCATGCGCGAGTTCGAGCAGATGGAGATGCAGTTCTTCGTTAAGCCCGGAACAGAACTCGATTGGTTCCCGAAATGGAAGGCGACACGTATGGCATGGCATCAGGCCCTCGGCTTTGGAGCGGAGAACTACCGTTTCCACGACCACGACAAGCTCGCGCACTATGCCAACGCCGCCACTGACATCGAGTTCAAGATGCCGTTCGGCTTCAAGGAAGTGGAAGGCATCCACAGCCGTACCAACTTCGACCTCTCCCAGCATGAGAAGTTCTCGGGCAAGAGCATCAAATACTTCGACCCGCAGACCAACGAGAGCTACACTCCGTATGTCATCGAGACCTCTATCGGCGTTGACCGCATGTTCCTCTCAATCATGTGTCACGCTTATGAGGAGGAGAAACTGGAGAATGGCGAGACACGCGTTGTCCTGAAGTTGCCTGCAGCATTGGCTCCAGTGAAACTCGCCGTGATGCCTTTGGTTAAGAAAGACGGACTGCCAGAGAAGGCTCGCGAGATTATCGACAACCTGAAGTTCCACTTCAACTGCCAGTACGACGAGAAGGACTCTATCGGCAAGCGCTACCGCCGTCAGGATGCCATAGGCACTCCTTACTGCGTGACTGTTGACCACGACACTCTTAAGGACAACTGCGTAACCCTCCGCTTCCGCGACACTATGGAGCAGGAGCGCGTGCCTATTGCAGAACTGAACTCTATCATTGAAGACAAGGTGAGCATAGCAAGCCTTCTGAAGAAGTTATAGTCATATTGAACATGCAAATAAAAAAAATTATCTATCCCCTGCTTTTGACGGTCGTGGCGGCATTCGCCATGACCTCATGCAGCGAGGATGACGGCATTGTTGAGGAGTTTCCAGACTGGCAATTGCGCAACGAGACATACTTCAACAATTTGACCGACTCGGTGCAACGACTTATAAGCAGCGGGCGTACCGATTGGAAACGCATACGCACATGGTCGAAAGGCGAAGGTGACTATTTGTCCAACAGCGATTATATCATAGTGCATGTCTTGGAGAATGCTCCGTCAAGCGAAACTATCACACCTATCTACACCGACTCCATCGCAGCGCACTACAAGGTGTGGACCATACCTTCGACCTCCTACCGCGACGGCAAGGTGTTCGACTCGTCGTACAAGGAGCCATTTGACAAGGACCTTGCCGTTGCAGCAAGATTCTACGTTGGTGGCGGACTGATAGACGGCTTCACCACAGCCGTTCAGAACATGCGCAGGGGCGACGTATGGGAAGTATATATCCCCTACCAACTTGGCTACGGCACTGAACCCAAGGACGACATCCCAGGCTATTCAACCCTGATATACAAGATAATGCTCATAGACCACTGGAGCGAATAGAGTATTTAGAGAATGCGATAAACGAAAGCGCAAGCATGAGCCACCGCTCTGCTTGCGCTTTTCGTTTATATAAGTTGTAATCCGTTGTCACTTATATTTATTAGCCTACGTTTGTACAAATCACCTACAGCCTTTTTGAAGGTCTTCTTACTTACCTTGAAACGGTCGGCAATCAGCTCAGCCGGACTCTTGTCGCCAAGGTCGCAATGTCCATTGTTGTCTTTAAGATACTGTAGCAACACTTCTGAGAACTCCTCTGTGTTGCGACGACCTGTCGGCTGCAAAGTGACGTCTATTTTGCCGTCAGGACGCACGCGGTCAACGAAGCCTTTCATCCTGTCGCCCGTTGTCAACGGCCGGAATACCTGGTCTTCATATACGAGTCCCGCAAAGCGATTATCGACAATGACCTTAAAACCAAGCTCCGTTTTCTGCCAAACAAGCAGCTCGACCTCGTCACCATGGGAATAAGGCGGCATGTCATATGACAGGTAATGCTCCACCTTGGCAGATGCCATCATACGGTAACTGTCCTCATCAACACCTACATAAACGATATATCCCTGTCCACGCTCCATTCTCTTTTTCTGTTCCCTGAAAGGGCAGAACAGGTCTTTCATGAGTCCCCAGTCGAGGAAAGCTCCATACTCGTTTATCCACGCCACCTGAAGATACGCGAAGTCACCAGCCTTGGCAAGCGGAGTGAGCGTAGTAGCCACAGGGCGCTCGTCCTGGTCAAGATATATGAACACATCAAGTTCGTCGCCGACTTTGCATTCCTCCGGGACATAACGTTTTGGCAGGAGAATCTCGCCTTCGACGCTTCCGTCGAGATACATGCCAAAATCAACTTTCTTCACTACTTTCAAGCGGTTGTAGTCACCTAGTTTTATCCTGTCCATAATATCATTGTAAAATTATCTTTCCATCATTCATATGAATGGTTCGATCGGTGATAGATGCGAGTTGTTCGTCATGGGTTACAATGACAAAGGTCTGGCCTAACTTGTCACGCAAGTCGAAAAAAAGCTGATGAAGTTCTGCCTTGTTCTTTGAGTCAAGGCTACCAGAAGGCTCATCGGCAAATATCACAGAAGGATGGTTTACCAAGGCTCTTGCGACAGCCACACGTTGTTTCTCACCACCCGAGAGCTCGTTGGGCTTATGCTTTGCACGTTCAGCAAGTCCCATGAAGTCTAGCAGTTCAAGGGCTCTCTGTTTTGCCTCTTTCTTTGCCTTTCCAGCAATAAAAGCCGGAATCATGATGTTCTCAAGAGCAGTGAACTCTGGCAGTAGCTGATGGAACTGGAAGACAAAACCTATGTGAAGGTTGCGGAACTCTGACAGTTTCTTTTGCCCAAGACCATTAACGTCAACTCCGTCGATGACAACTGAGCCACCGTCAGGTTTGTCGAGTGTTCCCATTATTTGCAGCAAGGTAGTCTTACCAGCCCCACTAGGCCCGACGATGCTCACCACCTCGCCTTTCTCAATGTCCAGGTCAATCCCCTTTAGCACTTGTAAAGAGCCGAAACTCTTTGTTATTTCTTTTAAATGTATCATACTTTGTTTCTTATTCCATTAATCCACTTCAATATAGTTGAATATGCGCTCTCGCTGTCCTGACGTTGCGGAGCCGTGAATGTCATGACATCCTGCGGCTGTCCATGCTGGTCTGGAAAGACGATGATGAGACTGCACGTCGGGAAGTGCTCGGTAAGCTCAACCGACAGTCTCTCAAATGCAGGTTTGTAGCTTACAGTGCCAGGACGTGCCGTAATGACCACAAGAAGTTGGTCGTCATTGACATCTTCTGCAAGAGTCGGCAAGTCTTTCCAGTGAGCCAGTTCCTTGAATTCTGCCCTCACCTCCGGATGACGGTTACGTATGTAGCATTCTATTAGCTCCCACGTTTTCTGTCGTCCATGGAATACGATACGGCACCCGATATTCTCAGCCAGCCGGGAAAGGTGTTCAATCCATCTGTAAAACCCCGGCTCAAACTCTACCCTTGAAGGCACAGCTACATGTATGCGCCTCAAGGTGTTAAGTGGCATAGTAATTCGGCAAATCATTATCTGACGGTTGATTTCCGAGATAAGCCCCGGAGTGTAAGCGCCCCAAAAGGAGTCGGTCGGTGAGATTCGGTGATGAAGCCCCATGACAATCTCCGATGCATCAAACTCCTTGAAAGCGTGTTTTATGCCATTGGCAATATTGGTTGACAAACGGCTCTGCGTCTGCATCCTTACATCGGCAGATATTGCAGTAGCCTCGGCCCTTTCAAGAATGTTCCGCCCTTCTTTCCTATTCCGGTTGCTGTTTGTGTCATCATACACCACATTTAGCCCTACCAATCCCCGGTTGAGCCTTTTGCTTCTCATCATTATGGCGAGATTAACCAGGGTGTCAGCATCCTCGTCATGCTGCAATGGTAATAGCATCTTCTCGTCGTCAGCCTGACGTTCCGGTTCTGCAGGATATAATTTTTCCTTAAGTAATATTGCCTCCGAAGTGTTCTCAACGACAACGGAACTGATGATGCAAGTAAACAATATCATCATGACCACACCGTTCAGCACGTTAGCATCGAACACGTAGGTCCCGTCGGGCAGCATCATGTGCATTCCAACCATTGTCATTGCTATACCTCCTGCCGCATGGGCTTCAGTGAGACCGAACATCATATGTCCTGAAAGCCACGGCGCCTTGAACACGAGACACGAGACATATGCAGCCAACGCCTTGCTGACCGTAGCGAAAAACACTATGCAGAATATCACCCAAAGCGTGTCATAACCATGGAAAAGCACTCTGATGTCAATGAGCATTCCTACACCAATCAGGAAATACGGAATGAACAGTGCGTTGCCAATAAACTCTATACGGTTCATCAAAGGCGATACACTCGGTATATAACGGTTCAGGATAAGACCTGCCATAAAAGCACCGAAGATTCCTTCAAGCCCACAGAACTCTGATACTGCGGCACTGAGGAAGAGCACACACATTATATATATATATAACATAACCGAGTCGGCATAATGGTTGAAGAACCACCGGGTCAGGTGAGGTATAAGCCATGATGACACCGTGCAGAAGGCTATCACCTTAGCAAGGAACAGTACCCAGAAGGTTATGCCCGCATCTCCACTAGCCGACCCAACGATGGCTGCAAGAATGAGCAGCGACAATGTCAGTGCAATCATTGACGACCCCACGCTCAAAGCCACACTCGGATGCTTCTGAAGTCCAAAACGGCACACTATGGGGTAAGCGATGAGGGTATTGGAGGAGAAGATACACGCAAGAAGCAATGACGTGATTTCTGAATAGCCAAGCAGAGTCAAGCCGACGAAATAAGCGATGCAAAAAGGAACGGCAAACGTCAGCAATCCGAAAATCAAGAACTGGCTTTGCCTCTTTCTCAGGTTGGTCAGGTTCATTTCCAGTCCAGCAAGGAACATGATATAGAGAAGCCCCACCTTTCCGAACAGCTCAAACGACGAGTCACGCTCGAGAATGTTCAACCCGTATCGTCCGACAATGATGCCAGCAAGAACCATACCTATGATATGCGGAATACGCAAACGCGACATCACGATAGGTGCAAACAGTATAATGCACAGCACGACAAAGAAAATCAATGTCGGGTCAGTAATAGGGAAATATTGCGTTATATCTGGCATATTTTTACGATGATTTTCAATTCTTTGTGCAAAGGTGCAAAAAAAATATCAATTTTCAGTCATTATTCCATAAAAAATAAACGATAATTGCATTAAAAGTTGTAATTTTGCACCCGAAAAGAAAAAATAGACAAAGAAATAGAACATTTACATCATAAAAATCAAACAATATGAAAGTAGCTATTGTTGGAGCAAGCGGTGCAGTAGGACAAGAGTTCCTACGTGTACTCGACCAGAGAAACTTCCCCATGGACGACCTCGTGCTGTTCGGTTCTGAGAGAAGCGCAGGAACAAAATACACGTTCCGCGGAAAAGAGTATGAAGTGAAACTGTTGCAGCACAACGACGATTTCAAGGACGTTGACATCGCCTTTACGTCGGCAGGAGCAGGAACATCAAAAGAATTTGCTGAGGACATCACAAAGTACGGAGCTGTGATGATTGACAACTCAAGCGCATTCCGTATGGACGAGGACGTACCACTCGTCGTCCCCGAATGCAATGCCGAAGATGCGCTTAACCGTCCTCGCGGTATCATCGCCAATCCTAACTGTACAACAATCATGATGGTGGTTGCCCTACAGCCATTGGAGAATATCAGCCATATCAAGCGCAGTCACATCGCCAGTTATCAAAGTGCCAGCGGTGCAGGTGCTGCAGCTATGGCCGAACTGCAGGAACAGTATCGTCAGATTATGAACGACGAGCCGGTTACAGTGAAGAAGTTTGCATATCAGCTGGCTTACAACGTAATTCCTCAGATTGACGTGTTCCAGCCTAACGGCTACACAAAGGAGGAGATGAAGATGTTTAACGAGACACGCAAAATCATGCACAGCGATGTCAAGTGTTCCGCAATGTGCGTACGCGTTTCTTCCCTACGCTCACATTCTGAGTCAGTATGGATTGAGACCGAGCGCCCTATCTCCGTGGAAGAAGCACAGAAGGCAATAGCAGAAGCCCCTGGATGCACACTGCATGACGACCCGGCTAATCTCATCTATCCTATGCCTCTCGACACTGCAGGCAAAGATGACGTTTACGTTGGCCGTATCCGCAAGGACCTCTCCGACGAGAACGGCCTCACCTTCTGGCTCAGCAGCGACCAAATAAGGAAAGGCGCAGCACTTAATGCGGTGCAGATTGCCGAATACCTCATTAAGGTTGGCAACGTCAAGTAACAGCGTCCATTAATCACAAAATCGGATAATTAGGTAATTCTTTTAACTAATTATCCGTTTTTTTATTCCCATCATATAAATATCATACATACAACACTCTACTATGGAAACATTAACCATTGAACTATCTATCGAAGACCTCCAAGTAAATCCGGAGACTGGCAAAATAATCATTCACATTGACGGGAACACCATAAACGGAGAAAGCAAGGCATTCCCGAATCGTCACAGTTCAACCTACGGTCGCAAATACAAGCGCTCACGGCTTTCCATTTTTATGGAAGATCTTATTGACGATATGCAACGGAAAGGAAAGACAAGGACGGCGGAAGCCTATCAGACCACACTGAACAGCTTTATGAAATTCAGGAAGCAAGAGGATGTATATGTATACGAGATTAAGGCAACACTGATGGAGAAATACCAGACATGGCTGAAAAAGAAAGGACTGTCAATGAATAGCATCTCGTTCTACATGAGAATTCTCAGGTCGGTCTATAACCATGCAGTGGAATATAACCTGACAACCGACAACCACCCTTTCCGCAAAGTCTATACAGGCATAGCAAAAACAGTAAAACGCTCGGTCAGTCTCGACATAATGCGCCAAATAATCAATTTCAAGACCGACGACCCGGGCATTGAATTCGCACGGGATATGTTCCTCTTCAGCTTCTATACAAGAGGCATGTCGTTCGTCGATATGAGCTACTTGAAGAAAACGGACATAAAAGGCGACAGTCTTGTTTACTCACGGAAGAAGACAGGACAAGAAATCGTAATCAAATGGACAAGAGAGCTACAAGCATTAGTGGAGAAACATCCTTCTGCTACAAACACCTACCTCCTTCCCATAATAAGGAAAGAAAACGGCAAGGAACGTAACCAAAAACGATACAGGCAGAACATTGTGAACGAAAACTTGAAAAAACTCTCCGAATGCCTCAATCTGGAACATCCTATCACAATGTATGCTGCACGTCACTCATGGGCAAGCCTTGCCCGTTATGAAGGAATTCCTGTTAAGACCATCAGCAATGCACTCGGTCACGAGTCGGAGAAGACAACCCTTATCTATTTGAAAGAACTCGACACCACAGCAGCCGACAGAGCCAACAGACAGCTCATTGACCTTGTCAATGGGAAAGAAGAATGAAAAAAATGAAGGTGCATAAGCTGAACAAAGCCATTGCACCTTCATTAATAATATCAAAAGTTCCTATCAGTTAGAACCAGAACCGTCGTAAGCCCATTTGTAATATGATGCACCGTGAACGAATCCAGCTCCAAAGGCTGTAAAGATGAGGTTGTCACCTTTCTTCAACTTGCTCTCATTCTCCCAAAGGGCCAAAGGAATGGTAGCGGCACTTGTATTTCCAAAGTGCTCAATATTGACCATCACATTGTCCATTGGTAAATCAAGACGCTTCGCCACTGCTTCTATGATACGCATATTTGCCTGATGAGGAACCACGAACGAGATATTGTCCTTGTTCAAGTTATTACGCTCTGCTATGAGAGCACAATCATCACTCATACTTGTCACTGCATAACGGAACACCGTCCTTCCCTCTTGATATAGGTAGTGCAGACGATGGTCAACCGTGAAGTGGGAAGGAGGACATACCGAACCTCCAGCCTTTAAGTGGAGGAAAGGCAAGCCCTTTCCGTCTGTACGGAAATAGGAGTCCATCACACCAATATTCTCCTCGTCGGTAGCTTCGACAAGAACAGCAGCCGCACCGTCTCCGAAGAGGGCACAGGTTGAACGGTCCTTATAGTCAACGACAGACGACATCTTGTCAGCGCCGATAACAATGATTTTCTTACAGCGTCCGCTTTGAATCATCGACGCAGCCACATCAAGTGTATATAGGAAACCACAACAAGCAGCCCACATGTCGAAAGCAAAAGCATTCTTCAAACCTAACTTCCCAAGAACGATAGAAGCCGTTGACGGGAATTTATAGTCTGCAGTCGAGGTTGTAACGATGAGCGCATCGATGGTATCAGGATCGACACCTGTCTTTTGTATCAGCTGCTTGGCTGCCTTACGCGCCATATAGGAAGTGCCGAGTCCTTCTTCTGTAAGGATTCGGCGCTCTTTGATTCCTACACGCGTCATAATCCACTCGTCGTTGGTGTCAACCATTCTCGACAATTCCTCATTGTTGAGGACATAGTCGGGAACGTAACCTCCTACACCAGTGATTATCGCGTTTATCTTATTCATTATTCAGCTGTTTCTTCCTTAACGATAGCCACCTTGCCTCTGTAATATCCGCAAGTAGGGCATACTGTGTGGTAGATGTAATAAGCGCCACAGTTTGGACATACTGCCAAAGTAGGTGCTACAGCCTTGTCATGAGTTCTTCTTTTGAGTGTACGAGTCTTTGACTGTCTTCTTTTAGGATGTGCCATAATTTTTTAATTGTTTAATCTTTAATGTCTTTTAATTTCAATAAACCACTCCAACGCGGATCTATTGCCTCTTCGCTTTCTCCAGCGCCACTTCGGTTGGCGGAATGCTCCTCAAGAGCCTTCATCATGTCACGGTTGCATTTACCAGGTGCATGAACGTGTTTGATTGGGATGTCTAAGACAATAAATTCATATATGAACCATGAGACGTCAAGGATGCCTTCATCCTTGCTTACCGTCACAAGGTCATCGTCTTCTGAGTATTCTTCTCCAAATTTTGCGACAAGCCGACCTTCGGTATTGACAGGTTGCTCCATATCGTCAAGACATATGTCGCATGGTACTACTACAGAGCCCTCAACACTAAACAGCAACTCAAACATTGCGGCGCGACGGATAACAGTCACCTCAGCCGACAATCTCCCGCAACGAACCTCTGGAGCTTCAATGGCCTCAAAGTACTCGTTGTTGAGCTCAAACCTGAAGATGGTCTCGCCTTCCTTCAAGTTGTTCAAGTCTATCTTAAATGGCTCTAAGCTATACATTATTTCACTTTGGGTTGCAAAGTTACTAATAATTTCTGATATAGTGAAACTTATACACCTTTTTTTTTATTTTCTTAATGATATATTGACGAAAACAAGGTTGCAAGCGGGGCTTTAACCTAATAATTCCCTAATCTTTATTGTTTCAGTTCTATTCTGAACGTTGTTCCCATTCCCAGCCTTGACTCCTTTACAAATATTTTCCCTTTGTGATAATCTTCAACAATACGCCTCGCAAGAGAAAGGCCAAGTCCCCATCCGCGTTTCTTTGTTGTGAAACCAGGCTTGAATACATTCTTCAAATTTTTATGTCTTATACCCTTGCCTGTATCCTTTACCTCCACGGCTACCATTGCCTCTTCCTCAATAATATTCAAGAAGATACTTCCTTTGCCTGCCATAGCATCGACGGCATTCTTGCATAGGTTTTCTATCACCCATTCAAACAACGAGGCATTTATGGAAACAACTACAGGATGAAGCGGCTTGTCAAAATATAAAGAAACATCAGAAGAAGTACGATGGTCGATATACTCCACCACCCTATCAACAACCATTATAATATCGTAAGGCTTTGCTTCGGGCTTGGAACCTATCTTTGAAAAGCGCTCGGTAATCATTTCAAGACGTTTGACATCATTAGCCATTTCAGAAACAATGTCATCCTCTGGATAATTGTCCTTAAGCATTTCCATCCAGCCCATAAGACTTGAGATAGGAGTGCCGAGCTGGTGGGCAGTCTCTTTAGATAGTCCCACCCATACCTTATTTTGTTCAGCCCTTTTGGAGGAAAGCAACGCAATAATGGCCACGACAAAAAATATGAATACAATGCCCAACTGAACATATGGATAAGTGGCCAATCGACGTAACATCAGTGACTCGTCATAACAAACCATTTGAAAGTCGTCTCCATTGTCGGAAGGGGGCAGTAGAATCTTTATCGCCCTTCCAGACCTTATCATACGATTTGCCTCACTTGACAGGAATAATATGGAATCAGAATAATTATTACCTTCCACCTCTATGTTACGATAGTCCATAACATTGCCAGCAGAGTCAACAACAATGACAGGAATAGAATTATTTGCCCTAATGACACTTAACACGAGCGAAACGTCAGTATTCTCATTGGCGTTATTCAAGGTATGAAGAGCCTGAGCCCACACTTCCATCTTTATTCTTTCCTCTTTGGAAAGATCTGCAATAAGGAAATGCGAGAC
>JALFCG010000153.1 GCA_022771265.1 Prevotella sp. | reverse complement strand
GAACAGAATACGGTGCCGTCGGTCGGTTTCACCTTTCGTGACAATGATCCTGCCGTGTTGACGATATAATCAGTGTTGTCAGAAGGCTTGCGTATGTGCTGGAAGTTGTGGATGTGGCCGCAGACGTACATTGCCACGTTGCCGTTTTTTTGGAATATCGGCAGCAGGCGACGTTGAATGTCTTTTTGTTCGGCAATGTCCTTTTTTGTCTCGGCATACATCGGGTGGTGACCCACGACTATCACCCAGTCTTCCTTTGCCGTCTTAAGTGTCGAGTCGAGCCATTGCAGCTGCGCGTCGATATCCTGCTTGCGGGCATCGGGATAACGGTTGTCGGTGCGGTAGCTGTCAATCAGCGGTGTAGTGTCGATGAACACTACACGAATGGTCGTACCTGCATCTTCGTCGGTAAACACCTTTGTGTAGTATCTGTCTTCCATTTGCCATCGGCGGCTAACCTTGGAGTAGTCGAGCACAGCCTGGGTGTTGCCTCGGTACTCATGGTTGCCAAGCACTGGAAGCCAGCTTATCATGAGTTCGGGATGACTGTAGATAAGTTCGAAGTTGGTCATCCACAGGGGGTCGTTGACTGAAGCCACACCATCGAAATGGTGAACGTCGCCAGTCGCAATGATTGCCTCAGGACCAATTACGTCGGCCATCTCTCCCATCAGTTCGGCTATTGGCTTTTGGTCGTAGTAGCCATTACGCCCGAGGTCGTTGGCTACAAAGAGGTTAACGTCGCCTTTGAGAGTCTCCCATTCAGCTGCGGTCTGTGCATTACAAGTTGCGGCAAAGAGTAGCGAGAGAGCAATGGCGGAAAGTATAGCCCAGAAGTTACGTTCCGCACGCTTTATTTCAAAAATTACTGTTTCCATTTACTGTATAAATTAGTGTTTTGACATTAAAGATTAATCTTGAAACCAGCATTAACCTTCACACCGTAGTATTCAACCTGCATGGTGCGGTCCTTCTGTCCCTGATAGTAGCGCAGAGGCTGGTTGAGAAGGTTGTTTGCCTCGGCAAAGATGGTGAACTTGGTTTGCTTGCCCCATGTGTATGAAGCGTTGAGGTCGAGATAGTTCACCTGGTCGTAGTAGCGGTCGAGCTCACGGCTGCCGGTGTTCATCATGTCGATGAATGAAGAAGCGAAGTTGTATGACAGGCGGATGTTGATGCCGCTCTTCTCGAAGTAGAGGGATGCGTTGGCTGTGTGCTCTGGCGAACCTGCCATCTTCACGTCGTCGCCGTCCTCAATACCAAGGCGTGTGTTGTAGTTGCGTGTGGTTGAGTGGGTGTAGGTGTAGTTGCCGTAGAAGCCAAGGCAGCGGAGTGAAGGTGTGATGAAACCGAAGTCGCGCTGGAAGGCAGCCTCAACACCATACACACGAGCGTCGTAGGCATTCATGTTCTGTGTCACCTCGAAGGTCTCGTTGTTGCCGGTAAGACCGAGTTCTGCGCCAGTGTAGTAACCGAGAGTCTCAACGTTCACGTTCTTCACGTCCTTGTAGAAGAGTCCGAGGCTTACCATACCGATGCTCTTGAAGTAGTGGTCGATTGAGAGGTCGATGTTCCATGCTGTTGTAGGCTTGATATTCGGGTCACCGATAGTTGCTTCCTGGTCAGCGAGGTTGAAGCTCTTGTTAGCCACGAGAGCGGAATACTTCGGGCGTGAGAGAGTCTTTGTGACAGAAGCCCTGATGCTGCCGTCCTCGTTGGTCTTGTACTTCAGCAAGAGGCTTGGCAGGAGGTTGGTATAGTCGTTTTTGAATTCGCCTGTCGGTTTCAGGGTTTCGTTTTCTTCCTCGTCCATGGTGTAGTTCACGCCGCTTGTGTTGAGTCTTGTGTTCTCAAGACGCAGACCCAGTGTTGCGTCGAGACGCTTGCCCAGTTTCTGGTCGAAGCGGATGTAGCCTGCGTGTATCTGCTCTGTTGCCTCGTAGTTTCCGGCTTCCTCCTCGTATAGTTCAGCACCGTCAGCCTTGTCGAAGACGAGCTTGCCCATGTAGTCCTTGCTTACAAACTGGGTGCCGATAGGATACTGGCTGCCAGGCATAAAGCCCTCGCGCACCTCGCTTACGAGGTTGTCCTGCCAGTCTGGTATATACTTGTCAGCGGCATCGCTATAGTCGTAGTATTCGGTGTTGCGCTCCTTCTCCTTGCGGGTGTATTTGTAACCAAACTTAAGGGTGTTGCCATAGAGACCCTTCGACAGTGGCAGAGTGAAGTTGATGCGCTCTTTAATTTCATTTTCCTTGATAGACTGGTCTGAGTTTGTGAACTCGTCAATCTTCCATTTAGCATCACCGAATGCAGGTATTGCAAGTGTTGAGTATGGCTGACGCAAGCCAACGTCCTCGAAAGATTCTCCGAAGTTAAGCTTGTCGCTGCCCTTGAGTTTCAAACCGATGTAACGCTCGTTTGGTCGGTCTTCAGTAGCGCGAGAGTAGCTTGAGGCCCAATCCACCTTGAGGTTGCCGAAGTTGTGCTCACCGTCGAGAGTGAAGTCCATGGTCTGCTGACGCTCAAGACGTGCGCTCTTGTTGTCGTCAGAACCAGCCTTTGTCTGGAGCACCACGCTCTGGTCGCCTGCGTCAGAGTTGAGTTTCTTATAGCTGATACGATAGCGGTTCTCCCAGTCGTTGCGGCGGTTGTAGATGCCCTTGAACGATATCTTGTGCAATGGGTTGAACTGATAGTCGAGAGCCAGTGAGTAGCTCTGGCGCTCACGAGTCACATAGTATTGGCGCACCTGTGCCTCCTTAAGCTGAACCTCACCCTTTTTCTCTACATATTCAAACTCTGCGTTGTCTGAACCACCGGGAGCATACTGGTAAGATGCACTTGCCATGATGCCGAGCTTGTTGTCGAAGAAGCGGTCGCCCCAAGTGCCTCCGATGTTCCACTGTGGCTTGCCCGAAATCCATGTGTAGCCTGTAGAACCGGTAAAATTGAGCACGCGGCGGAACGGAGTGTTCTTCGTGACGAGGTTGATGGCACCACCAATGGCATCGCCGTCCATGTCAGATGTCACGACCTTCGACACCTCGATGGTCTGCACCATGTCGGCAGGAATGAGGTCGAGCTGCACGTTACGTGTGTCGCCTTCGGCTGATGGCAGGCGGTTGCCGTTCACTGTCACTGATGTGAGGTCGGCACTTGTACCGCGAACCTGTCCGAAACGAGCCTCGCCCTGGTCATACTGAACGTTGATGCCGTTGATACGCTTCAAGGCGTCGCCGATGTTTGAATCGGGGAACTTGCCCACCTGGTCTGCACTCACCACGTTGGTCACGCCCATTGCGCTTTTCTGCATCTGCAGAGCCTTGCGCTGTCCAGCAAAGGCTCCTTTCACGTTCACCTCGCTCAGCTCTACGCCCTCGTTCATCACGATGTTCTCGACGATGAGTTTCTTTGCTTCGGTAATGTTCACCTTTTTATATATTGGGGTATATCCCACGTAGCTCACCTTCAAGGTGTAAGTGCCAGGCTTTAGGTTTGGCAGTTTGTAGAATCCGTTGATGTCGGCTGTCACTCCAGTGTGGAGGCTTTCAATCTGAATGGTAGCTCCAGGCAGCGTGTGTTGCTCAGAGTCAGTAATCTGACCGCTCACGATACCGAAACTTGTCTCTTCTGTAGCCTCAATAGCCCATGTGGCAGAGGCAGCTGCGATGGCCACAACCGTTGTGGCGAAAAGTCTTTTTATTGTCTTCATATCTCTTAAAAAAAGTTGTATTTTATTTCTGGGTGCAAAGGTAGGGGGTTGAGATTACACCCTTGCTACAACAGTTTTAAGACTCTGCTACTATCGGGTTACAAAACTGTTACCTTCTGTGCGAGTGGCAGGGAATGCGTCGGACGACATAGAAACTTAGACATAAAAAAACATAAAACTCTTGGCTGCTTGAGGAAAAATACGTATCTTTGCGGAAAATATGGTTTGTCATACAGTTGGACAAATAATTAATGAAGGAATAATGCTTATGAAAAAGAACAGAATATGTGACTTGTTTGAAATAGAAGTGCCTGTCATTCAGGGAGGTATGGTGTGGTGCAGCGGCTGGAGGCTGGCATCGGCAGTAAGTAATGCCGGAGGCCTCGGACTGCTTGGGGCAGGGTCGATGCATCCGGAGACGCTCGTTGAGCACATAAGAAAGATGAACCAGGCAACCGACAAGCCTTGGGGAATAAATATCCCGCTGATGTATCCTGAAATAGGACGGCTGATGGACATCATCGTCGATGAAGGCGTGAAAGTCGTCTTCACGTCAGCGGGCTCTCCAAAGAAATACACCGACTTCCTTCACAAGGCAGGAATAAAGGTTGCCCACGTAGTGTCGAGCAGCAAGTTTGCAATGAAATGTGAGGAAGCTGGGGTGGATGCCATAGTGGCGGAAGGCTTCGAGGCGGGTGGACACAACGGACGTGAGGAGACGACCACCATGGCGCTTATACCTCAAGTGAGGAAAGCTACCGGTCTTCCTCTAATTGCCGCAGGAGGCATCGGGTCGGGTGCTGCCATAGTGGCGGCAGAGGCACTTGGAGCCGAAGGCGTGCAGATTGGCACCCTTTTTGCCTTGGCAAAGGAAAGCTCGGCTTCGGATGAGTTCAAGGAACGGTGTACAAGTCTTGAGGAGGGCGACACCATGCTCTGCCTGAAAAAGATTTCTCCTACGCGACTCGTAAAAAACCAGCTCTATTCACTCATTGCCCAGGCTGAGGCCCGCGGCGCTGAGGCTGAAGAGCTAAGGGAAATACTCGGAAGGGCAGCGTCGAAGCGGGGTATCTTCGAAGGAGACATAGAGGGAGGTGAGATTGAAATCGGGCAGATAGCCTCACAGGTGAAGTCGGTTGACTCGGTGGCTGACATTATGGCCCGGCTTAAACAAGAATACGAGGAAACACTGAACCGTATTTCACGATAAGACAAGTAATGCCAGTGCAATCGATTGCGCTGGCATTTTTCGTTAAAACTAAGGAAGGTTGGCGTAAGGCAGGGGAAAATGACGTAATTTTGCAGCATATAAAGAATAATTAAAGACCATAGAATCAATGAGAAAGATTTACACAACCGTTATCGTAGCTTTATGCGCTGTATTGAACCTGTCGGCACAAGGATGGAAAGCCGACTACAAGGGAGTCATGCTGCAAGTCTTTGCCTGGGATTCCTACAACGACTCGCAATGGCCCATGCTGGAAAGCCAGGCTGATGAAATTGCTGACTTCTTCGACCTCATCTGGGTGCCTAACTCTGCCAATGCCGGAAGCATGAGCAATAACATGGGTTACCATCCCGTCTATTGGTTCAAGCAGGACTGCGCCTTCGGAACGGAACAACAGCTGCGTTCCATGATAAATACATATAAGGACAAAGGCGTGGGATTCATTGCCGACGTTGTCATCAACCATCGAAATGGTGTTGGCTCGTGGGTCGATTTCCCGGCTGAGACTTATAAGGGCGAGACATATCAACTTGGCTTGGCTGACATCTGCAAGGACGATGAGTGTGCCTCGAATGGCTATCAGCCAACAGGTGCTACCGACACCGGAGAGAAATGGGATGGGGCGCGAGACCTCGACCACACGGGTGCAAACGTGCAGAAGAACGTCAACGCCTACCTTGGCTTCCTGAAGGACGACATCGGCTACACTGGTTTCCGCTACGACTTCGTTAAAGGATTTGCAGCAAAATACGTCGGGCAGTACAACAAAACGGCTAAGCCCGATTATTCCGTCGGGGAATACTGGGATGGCGATGTCGCTAAGGTGAAAAACTGGATTAACGGCACCAAACAGGACGGCGTGATACAAAGTGCAGCCTTCGACTTCCCTCTGAAATACTATATCAACGATGCCATAGGCAGTGGACAATGGAGTCGGCTCAACGGTGAGAGCCTTGCCTCCAATGCCAACTACAAACGCTACTCGGTGACTTTTGTGGATAACCACGATACTTACAAGGACGACAATAAGTGCAAGGCAAACCTTGAGGCTGCAAACGCCTACATCTTGACAATGCCAGGCACTCCATGCGTGTTCCTTAACCACTGGACAGCCTACAAGACAGCCATAAAACGAATGATTTTCGTGCGCAAGAAAGCGGAAATAGCCAACACAAGCGAAATACTCGAAAGCGGACAGAAGGACGCTGGCTACTACGTGAAGGTGAAAGGCGACAAGGGCACTGTGCTCCTCGTGTTGGGCAATGTCACAAACCTGAGCACTGCGGGTTTCAAACTCGCCACGGAAGGCACTATGTACAAGATGTACGTTGACACGGCTCTCGACCTTACAGGTCTCGACGACATCAAGCCGGGCGAGAATGATTTCGTGATGCCCGACTTCTGCACACGTGAGGAAGGCAAGATGTATGCTTTCTTTGAGATGCCGTCGTTTTGGGGCGACAAGCAGATAAAGTGCTGGTGCTGGAACGACAGTAAAAACTTCACAGGCGGAAACTGGCCTGGACAGGCATGCGAAAAGGTTGGCACGGCACAGAACGGTAACACTGTGTGGAAATGGACAGGCCCTGCCTCTACCGAAGGCACTCCGACGGGCATTATCTTTACCAACAAGGTGAACAACGATGGATACCAGACCGGCAACCTTGACTATCACGAAGGCGGTTACTACAACGTCAGCGGCTATCTCGGGACATTCACCACAACTGATGTCTGCAACCCCGTGGCAACCCAGGAAAGCGCACCCACAAAGGTGTTCAGTGTAAACGGCAAGCTGCTGAAACAGTTCGGCATCCATGTTGACGACGCAACAGCCTTGGAGGGACTTCCTGCTGGTGCCTATGTGGTCAACGGCAGAACAATAGTTGCAAATGTCCGATGACCGGTTATAGTGCAAACGTTTGCACAACGATAAGTGCATATTTTACACTAAAAATAGTGCGTGGTAATGAAATTCGTCGTACCTTTGCAGTGTAAAAAAGAAATATGTTGGTTTTTTGGTTAATATAATAGGTTAGTTAGTACTTTTTATTAGGTAATTATGTATGTAGGATAATTTAGTGAGTTAGTTTTTTTAAGGTTGAAAGATGGGGCTGTTGCGACAACAGTCCCCTTTTTTTATTATTTGACTACCGCCCTGACCGCAAACCACAGGTGCATAAGCGCGGTGGAAATCTTTCCATAGTGACATTCCATCACACGGTAGCGCTCGCGCAGCGAGGCTCGGTGGTTGATGGTCGATTGCCCTTCCTCGGTGTAGTTAGCCACCACGGCATCTACATAGGTCAGCGGCAGATGTCGCTGTTCGGCTTCCTTCATCACGCGTATGCACCAGTCAACGTCGGCAGAGAAGCGGTAGCGGGTGTCGTATTCAATGCCGCGCGCTATGTCAACGCGGGCGTAAAAGGCTTGGTGGCATACGAGCATGCCGTGGCGGAACGAGCGCCAAGAGAGCTTCTTTGGAGGAGCAAGGCGGCGTGGGCGAAGGAAGCGGCCGTCGTTGTCCACGATGTTTGTCCTGCCATAGATGACTGCCGGCCACTGTTGCGATGCAGTCCTTTCAAGTCCGCTTTGTTCTATTATCGTGTCGAGAGTGTCGGGTGAAGGAAGGAAGTCGCCGGCATTAAGGAAACAGACGTAGTCGCCTGTTGCCATGCGCAGCCCTTTGTTCATCGCGTCGTAGATGCCCTTGTCAGGTTCGCTGACAATCGTTATGTCGTGACCATTGCCGGCTTCCTCCGACTTCCGCTTGTAGTCGCTCGCTATATCCACGGTCATGTCTTTCGACAATCCGTCGATAATCAGGTGTTCGATGTGAGGATAGCGTTGCGCTATGACACTGTCGAGAGTACGTTGCAGGCATCCCTCGGCATTGTATGTTATGGTGACAATGGAAAACTTTATCATAGGTTTATAATCTGTATCTCTTGGAAGCGATGGCCTGGTTGTACACTTCGATATATTTCATTGCCACGTTGTGTTGTGAATAGCACTGGCTTACCTTTTTCAGGCATTCTTCCCTTGCCGCTGCCTTGTCAGCCTCGTCAAGTGCCCATCTGATGCCTGCCGCAAGGTCGGCTGCATTGCAGTAGTCCGCCACATATCCGTTGCGCTTGTGGTCGATCATCTCGGGAATTCCTCCCACTCTGAATCCCACCGACGGCACTCCACATGCCATGGCTTCCATGATGGTGTTTGGAAGGTTTTCCGACAACGACGGCAACACGAACACGTCAACTGCTCGGTATATCTCGACAATGCGCTTCGTGTCGCTGACATATCCGAGGGGGAAAGCCTCGAACGGAATTTTCTCTACCACTTCTTCCGAGTGCCCACCCAATATGGCGACGACGGTGTTGTCCCTCATCTCCGGATAATGTTTCGCCAGTTTGTTGCAGGCATCAACGAGATATTCCATGCCTTTGTAGGGATTGGTGGCACGTTGCGACACGAACAGGATGACACGCTTGTCGGCGGGCAGCGACGATGTCCTTGCCGCCAGCTTGCGGTCGCCTGGACAGAACACGTGGGTGTCGATGGGGTTGGGTATTGCCGTCACGTTACTTCCCGTCAGCAGCGCGCTTTTCTTCGCTTCAGAAGCGAGCCACTTGCTGCATGCCACAAACGCGATGTCGTGATTGCCGTAGAGCGCCTTCTTCCGTTTCCACACCTTTGCCGCCAGGTCGTTGTCGCTTCCGTTGCCAGGCAGCAGGCGGCACTTGTGGCAATGGCTGACGAAGTGCCGGCAGTTGAACGTGATGTGGCAGATGGCGGTGGCTGGCCACACGTCGTGCATGGTCCATACGACCGGTTTCCCGCTGTCAATAATCTTTTTTATGGAACCCAGCGAAAGGAATCCTTGGTTAATCCAGTGTAAGTGGATGAGGTCAGCCTCCCTGAATTCCCTTGTTGCCGTGATGTCAGTGCCGGCATTGGCAATGTCAATGTCGAAGAGGTGCTCCTTGGAGAAATGCAGATGGCAGAAGATGACAAGACGTTCCCACAGGAAACGCCATTGCTGCAGCAGTGGGTTGCCGACGCTTGCCACCGTAATCTGTTCGGTTTCCTTGTCCCTGACAATCATTCTTGCCTTCACTCCGTTCTTGTTCAGTGCTTCCATCAGACGGGTGGCGGCAACGGCAGCTCCTCCGGTCTTCTCGCTTGTGTTGACTATAAGTACTCTCATTCTATTTCTGCTTTAGAGTCGTGCATTTTGTGCAAAAGTACAACAATAATGTCAAAAGACAAAACATTATTGCAAGTTTTTTCCCCTTACCATTTATTTTTTGCAGATTTATTGCTATATTTGCAGCCAAAAAGGCAAGTGACGATGAATACTGACGAGAAATACATGCGGCGATGCCTGCAACTCGCTTCTTGCGGAATGCAGAACGCAAGACCGAACCCGATGGTAGGGGCGGTGATTGTGGCTGAAGGAAGAATCATTGGAGAGGGCTATCATGTGCGATGTGGTGAAGGGCATGCGGAAGTGAACGCCTTCGCGTCCGTAAAGCCCCAGGACGAGGCGTTGCTTGGCAAGGCCACCATCTACGTCAGCCTTGAGCCTTGCGCCCACTACGGCAAGACACCTCCCTGCGCCGAGCTTATCGTGAGGAAAGGAGTGAAGCGCTGTGTCGTCGGATGTGTTGACCCTTTCGCGAAGGTCAGCGGGCGGGGCATAGGGATATTGCGGGAGGCTGGAATTGAGGTGACCGTAGGTGTGCTGGAAGAAGAGTGCCGGAGGCTCAACCGCCGCTTTATGACGTTCCACGAGCATCGTCGTCCTTATGTCACCCTGAAATGGGCGCAGTCGGCTGACGGGTTCATCGACAAGGATGGTCATGCCTTTGCCTTTTCCACTGCCTTCACAAAGACTCTCGTCCACAAGCTGCGCGCTGAGAACGACGCCATCCTTGTCGGGCGTGTGACATCGGAACGCGAGTCGCCCTCGCTTGACGTGCGCCTTTGGTCAGGACGCAACCCCCTGCGCCTTGTCCTCGACCGCGGCAAACCCTGCTTCGCCGAACTTGACTTCTCACGTCCGGTGTTGCCCCAGCTGATGGAGAGCCTTTACCGTCGCAATGTCCAGTCGCTGTTGGTTGAAGGCGGGGCTGCTACCCACCGGGCTTTCCTCGATGCCGGTCTTTGGGACGAGCTGCGGGTAGAAGTGTCTCCCGTCATGGTAGGCTCGGGCACAAGGGCTGTCGCTATTCCCGGCGATGCCGTCATGACACGTCGTGACATTATCGACGGAAACACAATCGTCTCTTTCGCCCGGACCGGTCATAACTTATGATGCTTTCCGTTTGGCAAGAGCCTTGTTTTCGGCGGCTTCCATTATCTCACGCTCTCCGGGACCTTTGTCGTTGATGCCGCAGAGGTGGAGGATGCCGTGGATAATCACGCGGTGCAGCTCCTCGTCGTAGGACTTGCCGAACTGCTCGGCATTGGTGCGCACGGTGTCGAGGCTGATGACGAGGTCGCCGTTGATGCGGTCGCCTTCGTCGTAGTCGAAGGTGATGATGTCGGTGTAGTAGTCGTGGCCGAGGTATTCACGGTTGACTTCGAGTATTTTCTCGTCGTCAACAAACATGTAGCCTATTTCTCCCACCTTCTTGCCGTAGTCGGCAGCCACAGCCTTTATCCATGCCGTAGTCTCTCGTTTCTTTATGACGGGCATTTTCACTCCGTCGCAGTTGTATGTAATCATCTTGGTCTTCTTTATGAAATATATCTTGCAAAGATAATCGTTTTCTCCCGTATTTCCGGCAGTCCGGTGACTAAAAAACCTTAAATGGACTTCTTTTGTGCCGTTATCGCCTTCCTGCCCCACACTAAGAGGAGGGCAAAGCTCATGCGCGTGGCGACGAGCAGGAGGGCGGAGATGCCTGTAGCTGCAAACACGATGGTGTCCTCAAGCATCGAGTGGTTCATGATGAGATGGTAGTTCACGTCGTTGGCCTCCTCGCGGGTGACCATGCCCTTCTCCTCCAGTTCGAGCATCACTGCCGAACCGTAGCTGATGCCGAGCACGTTGCCCACGAGCCACATGTACGACGCGTGGGTCGGCAGTCCGAACAGCTTCATCAGTGGCGAGAGCATGCGCGAGAGCGGTTCGAGCAGGCGGAAGGCTTCGAGCATTCGCTGCACTGTCATCAGTGTGAAGATGATGAGCGCGACCATCAGCGACATCTTCACCTGCGACACTGCCCACGTTGCCATCACCTCGCTGAAACTGCTGTCGGCATCCGCTCCGAGATAGATGTAGCGTCCTGCCATCTCGGGCAGTAAGGCGTTGAGTGTCAAGGCGCATGCGAGGGCCATCACGATGCGTATGACCGCCATCTTCCAGAACGACGACCCCGTCTTCCTGTTCACGGCACATTCCATGGGCAGGGCATGGCACAGGGCAATCATCAGTGCCAGTATGGTGGCCTGTTTCATCGTCAGCGGTATCGACATCATGGCGGCGATGCCGGCGTAGGTGCCTGCCGCGGCTCCCGATATGAACACCACTGCCGACTCGCCCGGCAGTCCGAAGTATATGAACAGCGGATTAATCCATGAAGCAATCCATGCGAGTATTCCGAAATGCTGCATTAGCGTGACCGCCAGCGAGATGGGTATCATCAGCTTCAGCAGCCATGCCGTGCTTTTCCATGTGGCGGGCAATGCAGCCTTTATGCAGTCTTTTATTTTCTTCATGACAAATAATACCTCCTTTTCTCCTCGCTCATTTTCTCGATGGCATAGCGGAGGGTGGTGCGGTGCATCTCGTGGGCGTGGCTGTCGAGATAGTCCTCAAGGGTCGTCATGTCGCGCTTGCCCACCTCACGCAGCATCCAGCCAACAGCCTTGTGGATGAGGTCGTGAGGGTGGGGAAGGAGCTGGGTGGCGAGACGCAGGGTGTCGTCATAGTCGTCGGAGCGGATGAGCATCCAGCAGGTGACGATGGCTATGCGCTGCTCCCACAGGTTGCTGCTTGCGGCAAGGCGGTAGAGCACCTGGCGGTCGGGCATCGTGCCGTCGGCTTGCGGATAGAGCAGCCATTTGCCGAGAATCTTCGGACATGACATATCGACCAAGTCCCAGTTGTTGGCACTACGGGCATGCTGGAGGTAGAACCGCGCAATCTCGTCGCGTCGCCCGGCGTTTGCCGTCAGTGGCTGCCGTGCCTTTGGCAGTGCTGCCTTCATCTCCTCAACGAGCAGGAGGAAGCCGCAGAGCCGTGCCTCGTGCCATTCGGAGTCGAGCAGGACGGCTATTTCGTCGAGCGGCACTCTCAGTCTTGCCTCTTTCACGACCATGCGTGTGTCGGGCACCTTGATGCCGATGAACCTGTCGCCTTCGCCGTATTGCCCTTTCCCGGTCTTGAAGAACCGCATGAGGTTCTCCCTCTGCCATTCGTCGCCCATGGAGAGCAGTGTGGCTATTATGTCGTCAGCTTTTACCTTCATTCTTTGGTTTTTGGGTGCAAAAGTACGGAATATATTTGGACTGTGCAAGAAAAACGGGGAAAAGTTGGTTACCGGTCACTTGAACAAACTCAGCGAAAAGTTTGGAGGTATCGTTTTTTTTCATTATCTTTGCACACGGATTTTAACAAATTGAACTTTCCCACCCTTTAGAATAGCATTTCAATATGGTATTATCAGAGCACCTCCACTGCATGACAGTAATTTGGCTCTCCCCCTAAGATAGGGGGAGTCCCCCGAAGGGGGGAGGGAGTATGAAAACGTCAGCACTATCTCGCTTGACAAATGCTTTTGCAGGAAGCTTCTGCTGGAAGGTCATACGCCCCCGTCACTTCGTGACACCCCCTCTATCTTAGAGGGGGAACAAGTTACTCAACTGCATGGAAAGGGGTGGGAAAGTTCAGTAATAAACACAGGAAGAAATATGAAAATATTCGCAATAGGTATGAACTACCTGCAACATACCGCCGAACTCGACGGCGAGGCTTACAAGCCGGAGGCACCGGTGATATTCACCAAGGCTGACTCCGCGCTGCTAAAGGACCACAAGCCTTTTTTCATCCCCGACTGGTCGAAGCAGGTTGACTACGAGACGGAAATCGTCGTGCGCATATGCCGACTCGGCAAGGGAATACCCGAGAGGTTCGCCCACCGATATTACGACGCCGTGACCGTGGGCATCGACTTCACGGCACGCGACATCCAGAAGGAGATGAGGGCAAAGGGCATGCCGTGGGACCTGTTCAAGGGCTTCGACGGCTCGGCCGCCATAGGCGAGTGGATTCCGAAGGAGCAGTTCCTGAACGTACAGGCTCTGCGCTTCCGCCTCGACATCAACGGCAAGACCGTACAGGAGGGAGTGACCTCCGACATGGTGTTCAAGATTGACGAAATCGTGAGCTACATCAGCCGTTTCTTCACGCTGAAGACGGGTGACATCATCTATACAGGCACTCCGGCGGGCATCGGCCCCGTTCACATCGACGACCATCTCGAAGGCTACATCGAAGGAAGGAAAGTGCTGGAATTCAACTGCAAATAACACCCGATGAACCGTCTTAGGCTGACCATAACCACTCTTCTGCTCGTGGCGTTCGCACTTATGACGAACGCTCAGGCTTTCCGCAACCTTACCGCCTCGGAGGTGAGGATTGACGACCAACTGCCTGTGGTCAGCGAGACGTTCGCCATCGACGATGCCACTGCCTCCTATTCCGTCAGCATCGACTATCCGGAGTATATCGACATGACACCCAACGACGTGAGACGGGTGGAACGCCTTGTGTCGGGACGGCTTCCGGAAACGCCTCATATCGACATCTTTGTGGGTACGGAGAAGAAACGGACGACGCTGACCGCCTCTTTCGTGCCGATAGTCTTCAAGGAAGGGCGATGGAAGAAAATCGTCGGTTTCAAGCTCACGCTCCACCGCAACTCGCTGCTTAAGGCAAGGACAAGGAGCGGCGACGACGGCTCCGACGCACGGTATGCCTCCACATCGGTGCTCGCCAAGGGACGGTGGGCAAAGGTTAGGGTCGGCACGACAGGCATCCACGAACTGACGGCGGCTGTGGCGGCAAAGGCCGGATTCAGCGACCTGAAGAAGGTGAGGGTCTATGGCTATGGAGGAGCCCTGCAGCCCGAACGTCTCGACGGCGACTATCTCATGCAAACCGACGACCTTAAGGAAGTGGCACTGTGTGACGTCGGCGGGCGACGCCTGTTCTTCGCCCAAGGACCTGTCAGCTGGACCTCTTCAGGCAGGACACGCAACCCCTATTCCGACTATGGCTATTACTTCATAACCGAAGGCGACAGCCTCGCACCCACGCTTTCAGAAGAAGACTTCCTGAACTCTTTCGACCATTCCGCCTACGCACAGCGAAGCCTTTACGAGCGCGACGATTTTGCCTGGTACCATGGCGGGCGCAACCTCTACGACTCCCAGCTCTTCGGCAACGGCAACAGCCGCTCTTTCACGCTTTCCGTAGCCAAGCCTTCTGCCACAGGACGGCTCGTCGTAGCCCTTGCCGCCGACCAGCCACTGACCGCCACCGTCACGCTCAACGGCACCGCGCTCGGCAGCCTCACGACCTCAGCCTGTGGCTCCTACGACAAGGCGTGCACGGCAATGAAAACTTTCGAGGTGGCTGACCTTCAGGAAGTGAATACCGTGACCGTCAGACAGGACGGCAACGGCAACATGCGTCTCGACTACATAGCCCTCATGGCTGACGAACCGGCCGACCGCCCCGACCTCGACTCGTCGTTCCCCGCAGCAGAATACGTCTCGGCAGTGGAGCGGCAGAACCTTCATGCCGACAGGGCAATCGACATGGTCATCGTGGTGCCGCAAAGCCGCAAGTGGACAGGCGAGGCGGAAAGACTCAGGCAACTGCACATGGCAAAGGACGGACTCTCCGTCAGGATTGTGGCGGAAGACGAACTGTGGAACGAGTTCTCCAGCGGAACGCCCGACGCCACGGCGCTACGCCGCTACATGAAGATGCTCTACGACCGTGCCGCTTCGGAAGCTGACATGCCAAAATACCTGCTGCTCTTCGGCGACGGAGCGTGGGACAACCGAATGCTCTCTGCCGATTGGGCTAATGAGGACCGCCGCGACTTCCTCCTTTGCCATGAGAGCGAGAACTCCACGAGCGCCGTTGACAGCTACGTCACCGACGACTTCTTCACCATGCTCGACGACGGTGAGCAGCTTGCCATCGGAACCCAATATACAGGCAAGCCCGACGTGGCTGTGGGACGGTTGACCGCCCGCACTGCCGACGAGGCAAGGACGCTTGTCGATAAGATTGAGCGTTACCTCTCCGACGACGACATGGGGACATGGCGGAACACCCTCGTGTTCATGGGCGACGACGGAAACAACAACATCCACATGGAAGATGCCGACAATGCCGCCGAGACCGTAAAGGCAATCTGCCCTGCCATGGACATCAAGAAGGTGATGTGGGACGCTTACAAGATGGAAAACTCTGCCACTGGCAACAGCTATCCTGAAGTGACACGGCTTCTAAGGCAATACATGAAGGACGGAGCACTCGTGATGGACTATTGCGGCCATGGAAACGCCGACAGCTTCTCACATGAATACGTGCTGAATCTCGAAGACTTCAAGTCGGTAGAGACTACGCGGCTGCCTCTCTGGATTACAGCCTCCTGCGACATCATGCCCTTCGACGGACAGGCTGGCAACATCGGCGAGACGGCGATGGCATACGCCGACGGAGGGGCTATCGCCTTCTTCGGCACCACACGCACCGTATATGCCGACCGCAACAGCTATATCAACCGCACCACACTGAAATATCTCTTCACACCCGGCTCTGACCTCCGTCTGCCTGCCATAGGCGAGGCGGTGAGAAAGGCAAAGGTGGAACTGGCAAGCTCCTATTCCGCATCCGACAAGATGCAGGACCTCACGGTGAACAAACTGCAGTACGTGCTCCTCGGCGACCCCGCGCTGAAGCTCCCTTGCCCCACCATGACCGCAACGGTCGATAGCATCAACGGTCTGCCTGCTAAGGAAAACACCGTCGTGACCCTCAAGGCGGGCGAGACGGTGAGGATAGCTGGGCACGTGGCCTCTGCGGGTAGCACGGCAACTGATTTCAACGGCACGATGACTGCCTCTGTGCGGGGGGCTGAGGACGTGGTCACCTGCCGCATGAACAACACCTCTGCCCAAGGCACCGACTGGGCTTTCACCTATCTCGACCGTAAGGACGTCATCTTCCGTGGCACCGACAGCGTCCGTACAGGACGTTTCGCCTTTGAGTTCGTGGTGCCGAAGGACATCACCTACAGCGACGCCACGGGACAGGTGCTGCTCTATGCCGCCGAGACGAGCGGACGACAAGCAAACGGCACCTTTGGCAACATCGCCTTCAACGGCACTGCCATCGACGGCAGCGACACCGTAGGCCCTTCCATCTACTGCTATCTCAACTCGCAGGCGTTTGCCAACGGCGACGAGGTCAACTCCTCGCCCTATTTCATGGCTGAACTCTTCGACGAGAGCGGTATCAACGCCGCCGGCACGGGCATCGGTCACGACCTTCTGCTGACTATCGACGACGACCCTTCCATGACCTACGTCCTCAACGACAACTTCTCCTTCGACTTCGGAAGCTACCGTAGCGGCACCGTCGCCTTCCAGATTCCCGCACTCGACGAAGGCGACCACAGCCTGACCTTCCGCGCCTGGGACATCTACAACAACTCCTCCACCTCGACCCTGCGCTTCCGCGTCAGCGGTTCAGCTACGCCGAAACTGCTCGACGTTGAGAGCACTGCCAACCCCGCTTCGACCACTACCTCGTTCCGTGTCATCCACGACCGCGTGGGCAGCAATATGGAGGTGACGGTCGATGTCTTCGACATGGCTGGACGCAAGCTCTGGACCAAACGGCAGAAGGAGACCCCCGTCACCAACACCGTCACCGTCGATTGGGACCTTACCTCTCCGGGAGGAAGCCGCATCGGTACGGGCATCTATCTCTACAGGGTGAAAATGGCGACGGCTGACGGCGAATATACGTCAAAAACAAAAAAACTTGTCGTCTTAAGCAATAAATAGCCAACTTGTTCCGTTTCTGTTTGTAGATATGACAATGAAACGACTTACATTATATATAATAGGTTTGTTTGCCGTCGTGACAACGACGGTGGCACAGGACGAGAAACTATCGGAGTTCAATCAGGTTGAGCATGCGGTGATTTCGCAGACAATAGCTCCTGACGCAAGGGCGGCAGGCATGGGCGATGTGGGAGCTGCCACCGACCCCGACGTGAACTCCCAATACTGGAACCCGGCAAAGTATCCGTTCTGCATAAGCCGTGCGGGCATAGCTCTTAACTACACTCCGTGGCTACGCCAGCTCGTCAGCGATATCGACCTCGCCTATCTTGCCGGCTACTATCGCATAGGCGACTATAGCGCCGTCTCGGGCTCGGTGAGGTATTTCTCCCTCGGAGAAGTACATACTGCCAACGAGTCGATGACGGTCAACCCCTACGAGATGTCCATCGACGTGGCTTACTCGCTCATGCTTAGCGAGCATTTCTCCATGGCGGCAGCCTTGCGCTGGCTCTACAGCGACCTTCGCTACGACTATTCCGAGGACTCTTCTCCTGCTTCCGCCGTGGCTGCTGACCTCGCCATGTACTACAACAACTATTTCACCATGGGCAGCCGTGAGTGCCAGCTTGGCTTGGGTCTTAATATAAGTAATGTGGGAAGCAAGATTTCCTATTACGGCGACGACCGCAGCCAGTTTCTCCCTGCCAACCTCCGTCTCGGAGCGTCGCTCCTAATCCCTGTTGACGAATACAACCGCTTCGCCATAAGTGCCGATGCCAACAAACTGCTTGTGCCTACAGTGCCGAAACAGCAGGAAGGCGAGAGTACTGCCGACTATCAGGACCGCGTCATACGCGAGTATAGTGACGTGAGTGCCATCTCCGGCATCTTCAAGAGTTTCTCCGACGCTCCCGGAGGCTTTAAGGAGGAGCTTCAGGAGATACAGTGGAGCGTCGGTGCCGAGTATGTCTATCACGACCAGTTCTCGCTCCGTGCCGGCTATCATCATGAGAGCCAGAACAAGGGCAATAGAAAGTATTTCACCGTTGGTGGCGGTTTCCGCATGAACGTCTTCTCCTTGGACGTGGGATATGTCATCTCAACGGCTCAGAGCAACCCTCTCGACCAGACTCTCCGCTTCTCCCTCGCGTTTGATATGGACGGGATCAAGGACTTGTTCAGGCGTTGAAGCCTGAGATTAAGTTGAGCTAATGCGAAACTCAAGTAATTATAGTTTCCCACCCTTTAGAATAGCATTACAATATGATCTTATCATAGCAACCCCACTGCATGACAGTAATTTAGCTCTCCCCCTAAGATAGGGGGAGTCCCCCGAAGGGGGGAAGGAGTATGAAAACGTCAGCACTCGTTCTCCTGATAAATGCTTCTGCTGTAAGGCTCGTGCTGGAAGCATGTGCTGGAAGATCATACGCCCCCGTCACTTCGTGACACCCCCTCTATCTTAGAGGGGGAGCAAGTTACTCAACTGGATAAAAAAGGGTGGGAAAGTTCAGTAAATAATTGTTCAATAGATAATGAAAATAAGAGTAGGATTTGGATTTGATGTCCACAAACTCGTTGAAGGACGCGAGCTGTGGATGGGAGGAATAAAGATTCAGCATTCGTTAGGACTGCTCGGTCATAGCGATGCCGACGTGTTGATACATGCCATCTGCGACGCCTTGCTCGGCGCTGCAAACATGCGCGACATTGGCTATCACTTCCCTGACACTTCTGCCGACACCCTCAACATCGACAGCAAGATACTCCTGCGCAAGACTGTAGATCTTATAGCCACCAAGGGCTACAAGCTCGGAAACATCGATGCCACCATCTGCGCCGAGCGGCCAAAGATGAATCCACACATCCCCGCAATGAAGGAATGTCTTGCTGAGGTCATCGGTTGCGATGTCGATGACATCTCGATAAAGGCGACAACGACCGAAAAGCTCGGCTTCACGGGAAGGGAAGAAGGCATCAGCGCCTACGCCACCGTCCTCGTCGAGAAATCATAGAATGGAATAGAAGATTAAAAAAGCATGAAAATGCTGTTAATTTCTGTTGTGTGCGCAAACAGAACGTTGATTTAGGTCAAGAATAAAGAGATTTCTCAAAGGAAATGGCATTAAACTATTGACAGGTTGAGAAAAATGTTGTAACTTTGCATCGTCAAAAGGTTAATAGATTGTTTTAGGTTAGTAGTAATATTTATAGTTTTAGGTTTTTAGTTATTGGTAGAAAGAAAGTTTTAATGTGGATAACAGAGGCAGCCGTGAGGCTCCCTTGACTTTCAAGGTTAGTATTAGTTTTAGTTATGACGCCCCGTGAGCTATTTTTTAATAGCCTCGGGACTCTGGCTAAACGAGCCAGAATTTAACAGAAAAAGGATTTTTAGTTAAACATAGGCTTTGAACGTCACAGCTCGTTGATGAGTCGTGGCGTTCTTTTTTTATTTCAATTGTTCCATGTTAATATTCTATCTTGTCCTCCTTCTCCTTCCATAGTTCGAAGGCTTTGATTGCATCGCTGCGAAGGAAGCTCTCCATGGGCTTTTGGCGTTCTTCAACGGGCACGGCTATCTCCTGATAGATGAAGTCGTCGTCGAAACCTATTGAGGCGGCATCCTTGCGGTCGTTGGCATAATATATGCGGTCAAGATGTGCCCAGTAGATTGCGCCAAGACACATGGGGCAGGGCTCGCAGGAAGTGAAAATCTCGCAGCCGCTAAGGTCATGGGTGCCAAGCTGTTGGGTCGCCTTGCGTATGGCGTTCACTTCAGCGTGCGCCGTAGGGTCGTGGTCGATGGTCACGCTGTTTGACGCTTCTGCTACAATCTCTCCGTCCTTGGCTATGACAGCACCAAAGGGTCCGCCGCCATTCCTTACGCTTTCAATGGAAAGCTGGATGGCTCGTTGCATCAATTCTCTTTTTTCCATATATCGTCGATTATTAGTCCTGCAAGCGTGAAACCGAAGATGCCCGTGATGTGGGCGAGGGAACCGTTGACTTGTGCCTTGTGGATTATGCCTGAGTCGCTGCCGTCGTCAACTGCCTCGCCTCGGTTTTGCAGAAGTTCTTCGCTGAATACGCAGAGGAACTTCTTCGCCGGTCGGCATTTAGTGCGCTTGAAGCGTTCGCGCAATGCACGGGCAAGCGGACAACCGCGCACCTTCCAGAACTCCGCCACCTGAATCTTTGTTGGGTCAATCTTCAAGGCTGCTCCCATAGAGGAGAAAAGGCGTGCTTTCGAACGGCAGGCGCGTTCGATGAGCAGGGCCTTGTCCTTAAGGCTGTCGATGGCGTCAACGACGTAGTCGTAGTCGTCGAGGCGGAAGCCGTCAGCTGTTTCTTCGTTATAAACGTTTTCCACCGCCACGATGTCAGCCTCGGGGTTTATCTCCAGCAGCCTTTCCTTCAGTGCCTCCACTTTCACCCGCCCGACGGTCTTGGTGGTTGCCATCAGCTGGCGGTTGACGTTTGTCGTTCCCACACGGTCGAAATCCACTATCGTCAAGTGGCCGATGCCCGACCTGACGAGCGTCTCGGCACACCAGCTGCCCACGCCTCCAATGCCGAACACTATGACGCGGGTCTCTTCAATCCGCTTCATCGTCGTGTCGCCGACGAGGCGTTCCACCCTGTTGAAAATCTCTTTCCCCATCACTTCTTTCCCCATTTAGAGAACTCGTAGAAGGCGGGTAGGGCACGTCCGGTCTTGTTGTCAAAGAGCCCGCGGTTGAGCCAGCCTTTGGTCACTTCCTGTCCCGAACCGTTCTCTTCGGGGAACCACCAGAACAGTCCGGTCACGTTCTTGTGGCGGCGCAGCTCGGCGACAAGTTCCTTCGTGAACATCGTCTGCCCGTCAACCGAGATGGGGTAGAACTCCGAGTAAGTGTCAGGTTTCGACCATCGGTCGTTGTCGTGTGAGTAGTAGGCGGCGGTCTCGACAATCATCACGTCCTTGAAGGGGAAGTCGCGTTCAAGGGAGTCGAGTGTTGCCGCGAGTACGCCCATGTTGCGGTGCCACATCGGGTAGTAGCTCAGCCCTATGATGTCATAGTCGTTCCGGTGGCAGCGCAGCTCCTCGTAGAAACGTTTCGTTATTTCCCACCTGCCGGCTTTTTCCGTGTGGATGATTATCCTCGACTTCGGACACACCTCACGGCAAGCCTTCGTACCGCTCTCAATCATGCGGCACAGCACGTCCCAGTTGTCCTTTTCCGTGTGGTTGATCTTTCCGACAGGCCAAAGCATGCCGTTGGTTATCTCGTTGCCCACCTGTATCAGTTCCGGCTCTGCCCCTGCCTCTTTCATGGCGCGAAGGGAGCTGGCGGTGTGCGAGTAGATGCTGTCGCAGAGGGCTTCCACCGAATGGTCTTTCCAGTCGGATGGTATGAACTGCTTGCCAGGGTCAGCCCAGGTGTCGGAGTAGTGGAAGTCGAGCATTACCTTCATGCCCTTTGCCTTCACTTTCTTTCCGAGGCCTTTCACGTAGTCGAGGTTCTGGCACACGCCTTCACCCTTGTTCTCTCCGGGGGCTTTGTGCGGATTGACGAAGAGCCGGATGCGTATGCAGTCCCAACCGTTCGCCTTCATGAAGTCGAGGGCATCGACGGTATTGCCTTCGGCGTCGCGATAGACAGTGCCTTTCTGCTCATACGACGGAAGCATTGACGCGTCGCCTCCGAGCAGCCTCTCTTTCTCGTCGGGCAGGTTAAACACTTCTGTGAGAATGCTCTGGCTCCATCCGCCGATGGCAAAGGCTATCATCACGATGGTAAAAAATGCTTTTTTCATTCGTTCTATCAAGTTAGATTGTTGTATAATAAATTATTGCAAAGATACGCTTTTTTTTTGAAAACACCAAAGATTTTCAATGCTTTTTTCCTTGTCTTTGGAAAAAAACATGGCAAAGCCGCTAAATGGGAACGACAAGCCGATTTGCCATTATCGACAAGTCGATTCTTAACTATCGACAAGTCGATTTGCCGCTATCGACAAGTCGATTCTAAGGAACTTCAAGATGCAAGTGAAGTTGATATACTGTCACGCAGTCACGTTTGACACGTACTTTTTTAAAATATAAATATTATCATTATTATTTTTTTTATTTTTCTTATTCATATAAATTAAAAATGTTGTTTTTTTGATGACTGTAGTGCCAAACGTGACTGTAAAATGTGTTTAGGACTTTGAATTGCCGTTCTATAATAACAAAAAAAATGCCGAAAAGTTTTGTGGTTTCAAAAAATGTTCTTATATTTGCACCGCCAAACGTACAAATTAAACCTAATAAAAAGACATGAAGAATTGTTTGTTGACGATAACCTGCTTACTTGCAATGCTTGTAGCAAATGCTGGAGCACATGAGCTTGACGGAGAGAGCAATCTCACCGTTCTTGACATGCATGCAGGATTGCCGCATAACTTCGTTAACGACATCTATGAGGACAGCCGGGGCTTCGTATGGGTGGCCACTTATGGGGGTGGACTGACACGCTACGACGGCTATGGATTCATGAATCTCGGCTTCGGTAGCCGTTCGATAAGCCTTCGGAGCAATTCTTGCAGAAACATGGTTGAGGACAAGTTCCACCGACTGTGGGTCAGTTTCGACGAGGGTACTGACGTCATCGACCTCGACACTTACCAGAAGACCACTGTCGAATGTAACATCGCTGACTTGAACAAGATTCTCAACCAGGCTTCCGTCTCTGTCTATCGTGACACGAAGGACAATATTTGGCTTCTCACTTCAACCCATGTCTATCGCTTAGCCTTCGACGACAAGGGCGCGGTTGTCGAGGTGGCAGGCACCATGTATTCAAGCAACACCCCGGAAGTGAACGTGCGCGACGTCAATGGCGACGGTTCCCTGTGGCTATCCTCCGGCGGCAAGCTGCAGCAGTTTGTGGTGCGCAACTCTACCGTCAAGGCTCAACCGGTCTCCTCGGCTCTTTCTGCCCTTAACAATGCTTACATCACCGACATTTTGAACTGGGGGGGGCACGTTTGGATAACTACCAACCTTGGTCTTTACCGTTACTCGCCTTCAACTGACGAGCTGCGCCATTACGTAAAAGGCGTTGGCGAGCAGTCGATAAACCATAACTACACCACCTGTCTTGCACCGTCTAACGACAACAAGCTCCTCATTGGGTCGCTTGGAGGAGTGAACATCTACGACCCTGTGACTGACAGCTTTACGTCGTGGAACACCTCGTCGTTGCCCATAAGCCAAATAGGAGCTTTCGTCCACAGCATTCTCGTGAGGCCGGGTGCCGTGTGGGTAGGTACGGAAACCAACGGCATCTACCGTTTCTCCGCCCGTCAGCTGAAGATTCGCAACTATGTCCATAGCGACAGTCCAGGATCGATTTCCCCCAACTGTGTCAATGCCATGTACGTCGAGCCCGACGGTACTCTTTGGGCAGGAACGGTTGACGGCGGTCTGAACCGCAAGCCGCACGACAGTGAGTCGTTCCAGCATTTCACCACGTTCAACAGCCGTCTGACCCATAATTCAGTTTCCACTCTCGAGATGGACAACAGCCGCCGTCTTTGGGTAGGCACATGGGGTGGGGGTGTTGACCTCGTGCCTGTTGACAATCCGCAGGCGATGCAGCATCTCGACGTGGGCGAGAACTACAACAAGCTTCTCAACCATATAGGAGCCTTTGCCTACGACCGCCGGAATAACGGAATGTGGATAGGGGCTAACGATGGAATGTTCTTCTACGATTTCGATCGGAAACAACTGGTTATGCCTTTCGAGCGTTGCCTTGACGTAAGAGGCTGCATAGGCTCGTTAATAGACAGCGAAGGACGACTATGGATGGGCAGCCAGACCGGACTTCGAATCATCAATCTCAACAATCGTGACCCAAAGGGGAAATATCCTTTCATCTGCACCAACTATATGTACAAGCTCGACCAGCCTGACTCGAAGGTGGTTGATAAGATAACGTGCTTCTGCGAGACTCCCGACGGCGTCGTATGGGTTGGCAGCAACAACTACGGCATCTACCGCGCCACACGCAACGACTCTGGCGACTGGCAGTTCCAAGCCTTTACCACAGAGGACGGACTGGTGAACAACTGTGTCAAGGGCATCGCCTGCGACACTTCCGGCAACCTCTGGATAACGACCAACTACGGTCTTTCGGTGTTCAGTCCGTCCGACGAGACGTTCACCAACTTCTATGCCTCCGACGGTCTTTCCTCTTCTACCTTCTATTGGAATTCCGCTCTTGCAGCAGGAAAGAAAATCTATCTCGGTACCGACAAGGGAATGTCGGTCATTTATGGCTCGAACCATGTGTCGCGAGGGAACGAAAAGCTCACCTTCACTTCCCTTTCCGTGGAGAATCAGCTGGTATATGCCGGTTCCGACTATCTCGACAGCGACATCTCTGTCGCACAAACCGTCAGGCTTCATGAGTCCGACAAGTCGTTCCGCATCTATTTCTCTGCCCTTCAGTACAGTCAGGAAGCCAACGGCATCTACTGTTACCGCCTTCGTGGCTTCGACCGCGACTGGATCAGAATGCGGCCCGGAGAACATTCCATCAGATATACCAACCTGCCTTCCGGCGACTACACCCTTGAAGTGAAGTACGTCTCTGCAATGTTGGGAAGTGTTGTCAACACTTCAAGCATCGACATCCACGTGTCGCCCTATTTCTGGAAGTCGTGGTGGTTCATTGTTCTTGTCATGTCGGCACTGCTGGCTCTCGCCACTTACCTATACAGGCGGCGCTTGGAGGCCATGAGGGAAAAGGAGACGATGCGCCTGCTATTGCCGATAAAGGAAGCGTTGGAGAACTCCGACGACCCTGTGGTCACACAGTCACGTATCAGAAAAATACTCGACTCGCAGAAGCGGTTTAAGGAAACATTTGCCAAGATTGCAGAAGAAGATAAGGCTAACGAAGAGGCTCATGGCACCTCGTTTATGAATCGCCTGCTGAAAATAATGGAGAAGAACTATATGGACTCTGCCTTCGACGGAGACCGCCTTGCCGACGAGTTGGGCATGAGCCGCAGTCTGTTGGTGAAGAAAATAAAGTCGGAGACCGGTCAGACCACCACGCAGTTCATCAAGGACTATCGTCTCAACATTGCGCGAGAAATGTTGAGCCACAATGACGGCACACGCAACATTACCGAAGTGGCATATCGTGTGGGCTTCAACGACCCGAAATATTTCACACGGTGTTTCAGTCAGAAATACGGAGTCAGCCCTTCGTCGTTTGTCGAGACAAAGTAGAATTTGCACAAAAAAATAGGCGATTTTTGCATTTGTCCACCTAATATGCGTATTTTTCCACCCATAGAAACCTAATATGTGCTAATTTTGCACCAAATTAATAATAATTTAATAAATTCTAACCTAACTAAGTAAACGTATGAAGTTATTGAAATCCTACATCGCCATTGTCGCTTTGTTCGGACTGACAACGTTCACTGCATGTGCTCCCGACTGGGGACAGGCTGATCCGCCAGCTGCGAATCAGACCTATCCTACTTTGGAGGAGCTGAAGACCGCCTACTCGTTTGAATACGAGGAGGGCGTTGAGCCGTTGTCAGACTTAAACCTCGTCAGTGGTGATTTGGTAGAGGTCGTCCAGGACGATTCTCTCGGTAGTAATGTCCTTCATTTGGGCAGTGGCAGTTATGTTCGTGCGAACAATCCGTTCAAGGGTACTTCGTTGCAGACTGGTGCCGGTATTACATTTAAGGTGAAGCTGGAAGAGAATTCGCCTTATGCTGCATTGATGACCATAGGCGGCGAGCCTACCGACTCTTGCGGCAAGTTTTTCTTCACAGCCAACAGTCAACTGAACTTCACCCCAGCAGACCCGCAGGCTCTCCAGTCGAAGAGTCTCGACGTCAACAACCCCGCTTCGGTGATGACCAACGCCATTAGCGGCGGTGCTTGGCACTATGTGGCTCTTCAGATTAAGTCCGACGGATTCATCATGTACGTCGATGGCGTGAAGGAGGCAGAGCAGACCTTCAAGGCTGAACGCGAGACACAGTTCAAGTATCAGGACATCATCGACCATCTCATGTCTGCACCTTATTTATATATAGCTGCAGGCAACGATTCCACACTCTGTGACGCAAGAATTGACGACATCAAGTTCTATCGCAACGAGATGACGGAGAAACAGTGGAACCAGACCATCGGAGGTGGTGCCGGAGGTGAGTCCGAGTTTGAGTATGTTATAGGTGATCCTATAATTACTGTAGGTGCTACCGACTGCTCGGCAGCATGGTGGACAGAATTCTCTAATTACTTCCGCATTCCTGCAGAAGGAACCGCTAAGTTCAAGTTTACTAACCATACAAGCGGTGTCGGTAACTGGAACAACTGGAACCTCTGCATCTGTACCGACGATGAACGCGGTGGCAGTGATTATGCCGAGTATATGGTTCTTCGTTCAGACCTATTTGGTTGGGGTGATTCTTATGGTTCAGGTACATGGGAAAGCGAAGGCTATGGTGACTGGGATGCATTCCGTGCCGACATGGAAGGCGCTGAAGTTGTCGTTACAGTATCTCGCTCAGGTTCTACAGTCGTAGTTGATGCTGTCGCAACATCACCGAACCAAACCGTATATCATGAGAAGTTTACAACAACCTGTGGAGATGGCTCGCAAGTGATACGTGCGTTCTTCGTCATGGACGGTTCGTGGATTCAATTTGATTCCAATGAGACATCTGTATTGTCGCCGGTTGATGTATCTACATTAGAAATCGGAACTTCTGACTGCTCAGCAGGTTGGTGGACGTCATTCTCCGACTATTTCAAGATTCCTGCAGGACAGAACTTGCATCTTGGTTTCGAGAACCATACAAGCGGTGGCAACAACTGGAATAACTGGAACCTCTGCGTGTCAACAGATGATGAGCGTGGTGGTGGCGACTATGCCGAATACTTCGTTATCCGTTCCGACCTTTTCGGCTGGGGTGATTCCTATGGTTCAGGTACATGGACAAGCGAAGGTTATGACGACTGGGACGCATTCCGCGCTAATATGGAAGGTGCTAATGTAAGTATCGATATCATTCGTGATGGTGCGAATGTCACGGTAGATGCTGTCGCTACTTGTCCTAACAACCATGTATATCATGAGGTATTCAAGACTGTATGCGGTGACGGAACACAGACTCTCAGTTCATTCCTTATTGTGGATGGTTCTTATCTGAAGATGAATCCTTCAGAGTGCTATCTGAGTGTTCCATTGCTGAAGTAATAAACCCAAAAACAGATTACGATGAATAATATAATAAATAAGTTATTCCTGACCCTGACACTGGTGCTCCTTTCCATAGGAGCATCAGCTCAGGACAAGATAACCGTCACAGGTACTGTCGTTGACGGTACAGGAGAGACTATCATCGGCGCAAGTGTCATGGAAGTTGGAACAACCAACGGAACAGTGACCGACTTCGACGGTAATTTCAAGCTCCAGGTGAAGAATGAGAACGCGCAGATACGCATCTCTTACATCGGTTTCACCACAAAGACGGTAAAGGTGAGCAGCAAACCAATGCAAATCACCATCGACGAGGACAACAAGACGCTTACGGAAGTCGTTGTCGTAGGTTATGGCGCACAGAAGAAGGAGAGCGTCATCGGTGCCATCTCACAGGTGTCGAGCAAGGACCTCCTCTCCACTCCTACTGCCAACGTGACACAGGCCATTGCCGGTAAGATTCCTGGTGTCGTTACTACCCAGACCTCTGGTGCTCCGGGTATGGACGATGCCACCATCAACATTCGTGGACGTGCCACATTCGCCGGCGACGGTTCACCTCTCGTGATGGTGGATGGTGTTGAGCGTGCCTTCTCACAGGTTGCTCCTGACGACATCGAGAGCATCTCCGTACTGAAAGACGCATCGGCGACAGCTGTATATGGTGTGCGTGGTGCAAACGGTGTGATTCTCGTCACCACCAAGCGTGGTAAGGAGATGAAGCCTGAGGTGAGCTTCACTGGTAACTTCATGTGGGGTGCTGCTACACGCAAGCCAAATTATCTCAACTCCTACGACTCTGTCACATTGCTCGAAGAGGCTCTGAAGAACGACGGTATGGCGTCGCAGTACAGTGCAGCCGACCTTGAGATGTACCGTAAGGCGTGCAACGGCGAGCTGTCGGGTGCCGACGCACTTCTCTATCCTAATGTTGACTGGTATGACGAAGTGCTCAACGACTGGGCTCCGTCGCAGCGTTACAATGTCAGCGTGCGTGGCGGTACGAAGCGTATGCGCTACTATGTCTCGGGTGAGATGTACAACCAGGGATCACTCATCAAGAATCTCAGCACCGACGAGTACGGCAACTCTTCAAGCCCCGGCTACAACCGTTATGCGTTCCGTGCCAACATGGACTTCTTCCTCTCCAAGGACCTTACGTTCAGCGTTAACTTCGGCACTCGCTTCGAGAACCGCCACGGTTCCAACACCAACGAGTCAAGCACTTACTACGACGTGTTCGCTTATCTCAACCACACTCCTGGATGGCTCTTCCCTGTGTCTTACGAGGTGCAGAACGGTGAGGAAACCAAGACCCTCTATGCAGGTAATGCCAACTTCCAGAACAACATCGTGGCAGCATTGGCAAAGGGCGGATACTATAAGGGAACGAACACCATCAGCGAAATAAACCTCATTGCCGACTACAAAATGGACTGGCTTACCGAGGGACTGTCGGTGAAGGGAATGGTGTCGTTCGACTACGACTCTTACTATCGCAAGAACTTCGGTCGTACTTACGCAACTTACGAGCTCAACGACCGAGAGAACTATATGAGCCAGGATGCCTACAACAAGTATAATGTTGACGGGCAGCTCACCTACACAAAGAGTTCTTCCACTATATACAAGTTATACATGGAGGCTCAGATAAACTACGCCCGCCGATTCGGCAAGCACGACGTGACCGGTATGGTGCTCTACAACCAGAACGACTACCGCAGGAATTCTGAACTTGCAAAGCGTTATCAGGGTCTCGTAGGTCGTGTCACCTACGGTTATGACGACAAGTACCTCTTCGAGTTCAACGCCGGTTACAACGGTTCAGAGAACTTCCTCAAGGGCAACCGTTTCGGTTTCTTCCCCGCATTCTCCATCGGTTGGCGACTGACTCAGGAGAAGTTCATGGAGAAGACCAAGGACTGGCTGAACAACCTGAAGATCCGTGCCAGCTACGGTGAGGTAGGTAACGACATCTACAATGTAGGCGGTGTTGAGCAACGCTTCCTTTTCGAGGAGCACTGGATCAGTGCCAGCAACTACAACTTCGGCAACGGTACCGTTCCTGCATATTACGAGAAGCAGTATCCTAACTATTTGGTTACATGGGAGCGTGCGAAGAAGTACAACCTCGGTGTTGAGTTCGGACTGTTCAACGGAATGCTCAACGGTAACATCGACCTCTTCTATGAGAAGCGTAAGGACATCCTTACAGAATATCTCTCACGTCCACAGTGGGTCGGAGTGACAATGGCAGCCGGAAACCTTGGCGAGACTAAGAACTCAGGTTATGAAATCGAGCTTCACCACAGCAACACCATTGGTAAGGAGTTCCGTTACAATGTGGGACTTACATACTCTCATGCAGCCAACGAAATCATTAGCATGGACGAGCCTGCAGGAAAGACCGAGTACCGCAAGCGTGAGGGTCATCCTATCAACCAGTACTTCGGATTGATTTGTGAAGGCTTTGTCACCTCTGCTGACCTTGCCGACCCTAACTTCCCCGTCTCCACCTATTCAAATAATGTGCAGGTTGGTGACCTGAAGTACAAGGACATGAACAACGACGGCTTCATCGACGACCGCGACGAGACCTTCATCGGCTACAGCGACATTCCGGAGAACACCTATGCCCTCTCTCTCGGCGCAACCTATAAGGGCTGGGGCTTTGAAGTGATGTTCCAGGGTGTTGACCACGTGTCACGCTACTACGACGCTGATGCCATGTACGCTTTCTATAACAACGGTAAGGCAAAGGACATACACCTCGGACGTTGGAACCCGTCGCTCAGCGAGAGCGAGAACCTCGCCAACGCCACTTATCCACTGTTGCACTACGGTTCTACAGGCGACCACAACCAGCGTCAGAACTCCTTCTTCCTGAAGAACGGTGCGTTCGTACGTCTGAAGAACGTCGAGCTGAGCTACACCCTGCCGGCATCATGGATTCAGAAGGCAGGCATGAGCAGCGCACGCATCTATGTCAACGGCAACAACCTCATCACTTGGGATCACCTCGACGGACTGGTTGACCCGGAGAGCAACGGCTCAAGCCGCTATCCTCTTCTGAAGACCTTCAACGTAGGTTTCAATGTTGTTTTCTAATAAATGATTCAAAAGACAATTAGACATGAAGAAATTTAATATATATGCTTTGGTCTTTGCGGGAGCCGTCACTCTCACTTCGTGTGAGGACATGTTCGGCAGTTTCCTCGACAAACAGCCAAGTAGCGACTTGACCAAGGAAGACGTGCTGTCGGACTATACAACGCTGATTTACAATCACAACGACACCTACAACTTCCTTCTCCACGGAGCACAGCGCATCAATGGCTCATGGCTCGACGCTGCCACCGACCTTGCAGAATGTGCCATAGGTACTTCTGGCACACGTACGGCGTTCAACGTAGGAAACTACTATGGCTCAGGTGCAGCAGCAGAGCTCGTTTCCATCTGGGAGAGCCGCTATCGCGCCATCCGTAAGTGTAACACTACCATTGAGACTCTTGAGGCAGACACCGACAATAAGCTGCGTCCTTCCGAAACAGCCCTCGACGTTTATGTGGCTGACAAGAAGAAGAACATTGCAGAGGCACGTTTTCTCCGTGCGTACTTCTATTGGGAGATGTTCCTGCGCTATGGTCCGGTGCCTCTCGTGACAACGACGCTTGATCCTAACGGCGACTTGCTTACCGACTACAGCGAACGTCCTTCGACCAAGTCGTTTCTCGACTACTTGGTTAGCGAGGCTAAGGGCTGTGAGGCTGACCTGCTCGACTATCAGGGCACAGGTGAGGTTGACAAACCAACAGCACGAGCTTTCTACGTGCGACTGATGCTCTATATGGCAAGTCCGCGCTATGCTTCCACAACTGGTGTCACATGGGCACAGGTGGTCGATGCCGCAGAGGGCTTTATCCGTGACTTTGGAGGCAACTTCGCCCTCTATACCGAGGCTACGGGTGGCGTGAGCGCATACAACAACGCCTGGCTGATGACTCCCTACAACGACAGCAACAAGGAAATCATCTTCTTCCGCAACGACGCTGCCATCGGATGGGGTGGAATATATATCGACCAACCGGTAGGTGAAGGTGGCCAGGGCGGTCTCTGCCCAAGCCAGAACCTCATAGACATGTATGACATGGCTGACGGTTCAGCTCCTTTTGCAACCTACGACGAGACTGGTGCGCCTGTCTATACCAACGGCAAGCCTACTGTGAATGCAGCCAGTGGCTACAGCGACGCGAAGATGTGGCAGAACCGCGACCCGCGTCTCGCCTCCACAGTGCTTTACAACGGATGTCAGTGGGGTTATACCACTACCACAAAGACCAACGTCATCGACGTGGTATATGGTCATCGCGACAACCCAATCGGAAACCAGTATTCCACACCGACCGGCTACTACGTACGCAAGTACCAGCCGGAGACCATCCTCTCAAGCAACCATGGAGGTACAGCACGCCGCCTGTGGAAGATCTTCACCTATAGCGAGCTGCTTCTCACCTACGCTGAGGCTCTCAACGAGGTTGAAGGACCTACCGAAAAGGTTTGCGACCTGCTTGACCAGGTGCGTCATCGTGGAGGTATTACGGGAAATGTTGCCGACCGTATGGACTTGGTGACAAAGGACGCTATGCGTAACTTCATCCGCAAGGAGCGCACCATCGAACTTGCCTTTGAGGAGCACCGCTGGTGGGACGTTCGTCGCTGGAACGTTGCAGCCAAGGCTCTCGGACGCGACATCTACGGTGTTGACGTTGCAGCCGACGGCACTATAACCCGCAAGGTTGCCCAAAGCCGCGTATGGCAGGACAAGTTCTATGTTTATCCTATTCCAGAGGAAGAGGTTTGGAAGATTGGAAAAGACTTCCAGAACGAAGAGTGGAAATAATGCAAAAACAATCGTATTATGAATATACAGAATATATATAATAAGGTGTCCGCATCAGCAAAGACTCTGATGCTTACAGCACTTCTTGCCGTGTCGGCATCTGCAATGGCACAGCAGACACAGGTGCTCAAAGGCCGTATAGTCAACAGTGCCGGTGAACCTGTTGTTGGTGCTGTTGTCAACGTGGCAGAGGAAAGCCGCATCGCCGTGACCGACAAGGATGGCTATTTCTCTTTGAAAAAGGTGGCAAAGACCGATGAGATCTGCGTCAGCTGTCTTGGCTACCAGAATGCCCAGGAGAAGGTGACCGCTTTCGACGGCAGTTTTGTCATAACCATGCAGGATGCGTTGAGCGACCTCGAACAAAACCTGCCTGTTCCTTTCGGTTCGGTGAAGAAAAAGATTGCCACCGACTCTCGTTCAGCCGTATCTGGCGAGAATCTCCAGAAGCATCCTATCACTATATTGCAGAATGCTTTCACTTCTGAGCTGAACGGAGTTCAGACCTACGAGTTCTCTTCTGAGCCCGGATGGTCAGAAACATTGATGTATGTGCGTGGTATCCGTACCACCAACAAGAGTGCGCGTTCGCCACTCGTTATTGTCGATAATGTTGAACGTGACCTTTCGTTCCTCGATGCTTTTCCTATTGAAAGCATCACGGTGCTGAAGGATGCTGCCGCTTCTGCCATCTATGGCTCACGTGGTGCCAATGGTGTCATCATGGTGACAACTAAACGTGGTACTGCCGGTAAAACGAGGATTGACTTCACTCAGGAGATTGGTTTCCAGCAGATTAGCAACACTATGGAGAACCAAAACGCTTATAACACTGTCCTCACCCGCAACCGTGTCCGTTATCTCAGTGGCATGAGCCCAATGTACAGCCAGGAGCAGATTGCCAACTACAAGTTCGTTTCCGAGGGCGGACAGTTTGCAGAAGACGATATTCGCCGCTACCAGTATTTTGACACTAACTGGTCGGAGCAGCTCTATCGAGACAATTCGCCACAGTATCGCACCAACCTGCAGATTAACGGAGGTAACGACCGTGCCCGCTACTATGTCAGCTTCTCTTATCTCCGTCAGGAAGGTATGTGGAACACTGAAGGTACAGAAATGAACGAAGGTTATAGCACCCAGCATGTGCTTAACCGCTGGAACCTCCGCTCAAACATCGACATCGACGTAACGAAGAACCTTAACGTCTCTCTCGACCTCGGCGGACGTATCGACAATATCTGCCAACCCACAGAGAGCGTGTTTAACCTTACCACGTTTGGTGTTGTAGAGGCAAACCCATTGGCTCCTACCCACAACCCTGACGGATCTATCTACTCCTCATCGACAGCCAACAACCCTGTTCGCTATCTTGGAGGTTCTGGTCTTGAGAAGAACCGTCGTCGCAATCTCTACTCTACGCTTAACGTAAAGTATGACCTCAGCGACTTGGTTAAGGGACTTGGATTGTTTGCCACAGTAAGCTTTGACGCTTACGAAACCTTCGAGTCAACTCAGTTTGCCTCTATTAACTCATGGAACTATGACTGGGACAATCTCTCGGTGACAGATGTCAATGATTTCACGTATAGTCGCTATACGACATATTCCCCGTTGTCAGACCCATCTGCCAATCAGCGTAACTATTATTATAACCTCAACTCTTACGGAGGTGTAAGCTACAAGAACCGCTTTGGTCAGCATGGCGTTGACGCCCGTGCATTCGTACGTTGGTATCGCAACGAGTTTGCTGGTTCTGACGATACTGTACGTCAGGCTGCATCAGCAATCCGTAACCTGTCGTACAACGCTGCTCTTACTTATGACTATGCCAACCGCTACATCCTCTCCGCCAACTTCTCAAGAATGGCGAGCGACAACTTCTCACCTAACAATCGTTGGGGCAACTTCTGGGGAGTAAGCGGAGGTTGGGTAATCTCCGAAGAGCCGTTCATGAAGAATCAGAACGTGGTTGACTATCTGAAGCTTCGCGCTTCTTACGGAAAAGCTGGACAGAGCAACACTGGCGTGGGCCGTTATCCTTTCCAGAGCACTTATGCAGGTTCAACTGGCTATGGCTTCGGTTACAACAACACATTGATTAATGGTTATGCAGAGAGCGTTATCGGTAATGAGAACAGCCTCTGGGAAGTGTCGAAGATGCTCAACGTAGGTCTTGACTGGGATCTCTGGAACAAGAAACTCTACGGTTCTGTTGACGTATGGAAAGAGTGGCGTAGCAACATCCTCGTCACACGTACCAACGTGCCTGAGTCAATACTCGGTATCTCACAGGCAATGGATTCCTACGGTAAGGTTGAAAGCCACGGATATGAAGTAGTGTTGGGTCATCGCAACAAGATAGGTGACTTTAAGTACTTCCTTGAGGGTCAGCTCACGTTTGCAACCAACAAGGTCATCGACATTGATGAGGTTGAACCACAGGTAGAATGGCAGCGTAAGGCTGGTCACAGAATCTATGACGAGACGACTGTCGCCAATCTGTATCAGAATGGTCAAAGTCAAGCTTCAGGTATCGGCGGATGGTATGCTTACGAGTTCGTACAGTGGGCTTCTAACCCTGACCTCATCGCAACGTCACAGCAGGATGCCATCGACCATCCGGAAAAGTATCCTTACAATGCAGCTTCCAATGGTAGCCAGACATTGGGTACGGCAGTGTTCAAGGATTTGAACGGCGACCGTATGATTGACTCCAAGGACATGGCACCTACGACCTATACCATGATTCCAGAACTTATCCCTACAATTAAGTTCGGTTTCGACTGGAAAGGCTTCGATTTCAGCATGACGGTCAATGCTTATCTGCGCCGCTCGGTATTCCTCTCGCCAGCCATGACCTTCAGTGGATGGAGTAACTTGGCAACGCATGAGGTGACAAAGACATGGGGTTACTATACCGACGACCCTAACGACCCGAGAAATGTCAATGCAGCTTATCCGCGTCCAGTATGGGGTGGTTTCAATGCCATTGACTCTGACCGTGGCGGTGGCTATACCGATGGTGAGCTTGCAACTTATATGAACGATATTTGGATTAAGAGTGGAAACTATTGGTCTATCAAAAATATTGAGGTGGGATACTCTCTTCCTCAGAACTGGATTTCAAAGTTATGGATGACCAAGTGCCGTCTGTACTTCAGCGCATACAATTTGGCTACATTCAGCGATCTTCCTGACGGACTTGACCCTGAAAAGCCAATGAGCTACTGCTGGTGGTATCCAAAGACCCGCTCGTTCACGTTTGGTATTAATATTGGTTTCTAATCAATGTAATCAGAAAAGAATATGAAAAAGACTTTAATATATTTCGCAACAGCGATGTTGACTGTGGGAGGCTTTACCTCCTGCAGTCTCGACAAGGAAGTGGACCTGACATTCACTGCCGACAATGTCTTTGCAGATGAGGACATGACACGCGGCGTGCTTGCCAACTGCTACACCTATCTTCCCGATGCCTTCTATGGCTTTACTCTGGAAGATGCCTTGGGAGCTTTCAAGGACTGCATGACCGACAATGCCACTCCTTATTGGAACGGTTTGCGCTACCGCAGCGTATTGCAAGACACCTACGATGCGACAGGACACTACTTTGCCGAGTATTATCTTGATCGAAACGTCAGGGGTATTCGCGTCTGCAACCAATATATGGAAAACGTGAGACCGGAAGTAGTGGGCAACTCACAGAAGCCCGGTGACGACAACAAGCTCTGTGACCGCACGATAGCCGAGGCACGACTGATTCGTGCCCTGCTCCACTTCGACCTTGTGGGATGGTTTGGTGCAGTGCCCATCGAGGACCACACGCTTACCCAGCAGGAAGCTGCTGAGATCACCCGCACCCCTGCTGCTGAGGCTTTGCAGTGGATTGCCAATGAGTGTGACTCGGTGAAGGACGTGCTGCCTTTCCGCTATGCTAACGAGGCAGAGAACTGGGGACGCGTGAACGGAGCTGCCGCTTACGCCTTGAAGAGCCGTGCGCTGCTTTATCTCGCATCGCCGCTTAACAACCCGAGCGGAAGTGCCGACCTTTGGCAGAAGGCTGCTGACGCTGCCTTGGCTTTCATCGCGAAAAACAATGCCTCAAGCAATCCCTACAAGCTGTTCACCACTGAGGACAACGACCCGAACCAGAACTACTACAAGTGCTTCACTTCTACTCCACACCTCAATCCGGAGTATATCCTAAGCCGTTCTGAATATAAAACCTCCAACATTGAACGACTGTCGTTGCCCTGCGGCTACACTGGTAAGCAGACGGCTGTGGGACGTACCAATCCGACACAGAACTTTGTGGATGCCTATGAGACAATCAACGGTCTGCCTATCGACGAAGATCCTAAGTTCGACGAGAACAATCCATACGCCAACCGTGACCCACGTCTTGAACAGACCATCCTTCACCAAGGTTCTATCTGGGGAGACCCCTCTGACGACTCACGCCGTGCTGTCAACGTGACATACGGTACTGGTGAGGACTATCAGGCTCTTCATGGTGGTACCACAACAGGTTACTACACCAAGAAGTTCTGCTTCGAAATCAGTTTCAAGAAGAATGCATCGGAGGTTGACAACCCTCACGCATGTCCAATCTTCCGCTATGCAGAGATACTGCTTAACGCAGCTGAAGCATTGAACATGGCAGGAAAGACTGACGAGGCATACCAGTATGTCAATCAGGTGCGTGCCCGTGTCGGTATGCCAGCATACAAGGGCATGACTAAGGACCGCCTTAACGAGCGCATCCAGAACGAGCGCCGCATCGAGCTCTGCTTCGAGGATCACCGCTTCTTCGACGAGCGCCGCTGGAAACTCTTCGAGGGCAAGACCGCTGCATCTGAGAAATCGCTGCCTCGCTATAAGCAGGTCTATAACCTCTACGGCATACGTTGGACCAGCGAGACTGAGTTCCAGTATGTGGTAGAAGAGAAGATAGGTGTCCGCGCATTTACATCGCCGAAGAACTATTACTTCCCGATACCTGACGCGGAACTGAAGAAGAACCCGAACTTGGGTCAGAACTCCGGTTGGGAATTGTGATAATCAGTTGACAAGTAAACGAGTTGACGAGTTGACAAGTTAAAGGCTTAGCTTCGATACATCGTCAACTCGTCAACCTGTCAACTTGTCAACTCGTCAACTAAATAAATATCTTGTCTATGAAATTATTTTTTACTCTTTTCGCTTCCTTCATGGCGATGTCCCTTTATGCCGCCGACTTGAAATGGGCAATAAGGACCGATGGCGGCAACGTCGTCTTGATGGATAATGTTAGTCACCTGATCTACAGTGACGGGTCGGTTGACTTCACCGTAGTGTGTAAGGACAATTCCACTTTAGGAAATGTCAAGTCGGTATCTTTTGTAAAGGTCGATCCTACGGGGGTAGCGTCAATCCAATGTGATGATGCCGTTTATGCCAAGGTCGTTGACCAAAGGCTGACCATCACGGGATGCAAGCCCGGAACTGTGGCAAGCATAGTGTCGCTTCGTGGTGCCACCATGATGGAAGTGACCGTCAGCTCCGACCACACCGACATCGACGTTTCTCACCTGAAGGGCGGTACATATATATTAAAGGTGGGAACGACCGCAGTGAAGTTTGTGAAAAAGTAAAAACTGACTAATCATGCTAAAGACAATGAATAAAAAGATATTTATCGTGGTTGCAACGTTCATGGCTGTAATATCGCATGCCGATGCACAGCAACTGTTCATGAAGAAGTCCGATGGCACTTATACGCAGGCATCGGGCAACTTGTATTTCTCCCGAAACGGCGACAAGGACCAATGGTCCATATCCATCGTTGAAGGCGGTGTCTATCGCAGTGCCAACGACATTGAGAAGTTCAGCAAGATAGCTGTGCTGGAAGGTGATGAACTCCAGCTCGCCACCTATAAGGCTCCGACCTACAATGACTACTACATCGAAGGAGCTACATGGGAAAACCGATCAACATGGAACCTTGCCAACATCCACGACCCGTCGGTGATGCTCGCCGAAGACGGCTACTACTATATGTATTGCACCGATGCTGGATATGGCGATCCACATAAGAATGACGTGAAGGACGGGAAACACGGACACTTCCAGTGCCGACGCTCCAAGGACCTCGTCAACTGGGAGTATATGGGCGCAACGATGTACGGACTGCCTTCATGGGTGCAACCTAAGCTCAACGAGATACGAAATGCCATGGGGCTTGCCAACTCTACTTCCAACTTCAGCGATGACCTGCAGTTTGGCTATTGGGCTCCTTGTGCACGTAAAGTGAGAGACGGACTCTACCGTATGTACTATTGCATTGTATGTCCTGGACTTATCGATGGTGATTATTCTTGGGGGGAGCGTGCTTTTATCGGATTGATGGAGACATCTGACCCTTCTGATCTCACCAAGTGGGAGGACAAAGGATATGTCATCACCAACTATTCCGACAAGGAACTTGATTACAACACAAGTCCATATAACAACAATGTTAATAATAAAGATAAAGATCCAAGAATATGGGAAAAATGTTATTATAAATACAATGCCATTGACCCGTCGTATATCATTACACCTGAGGGTGAGCACTGGCTTATTTACGGTTCATGGCACAGCGGTTTTGCTGCCGTTGAAATCAATCCCGAGACAGGAAAGACAAAACTCGAGCAAGGCAATCCGTGGGGAACAGAGAACGAGGCTGCTTACGGAAAGCGAATATATACACGTACAAAGACAAGCCGCTGGCAAGGTGCAGAGGCTCCTGAAGTGGTTTATCGTGATGGCTACTACTATCTCTTCCTCGCCTACGATGGCCTTGCCGTGCCTTACAACACACGTGTGGTACGCTCACGTAATATCGACGGCCCATACGAAAGCATGGACGGAGTGAACGTGTCCGACGATGGCGGTGATGCCTTCCCCATCGTCACCCATCCCTATCAGCTGGGTGGCGACCATGG
>JALFCG010000169.1 GCA_022771265.1 Prevotella sp. | reverse complement strand
GGGACGGAATGATGATACAGAAGCATATCGGATATGTCACTTGGAGCGATAATTTCCCCAAGGACACCTGCCCGAAGGTGATGCGCTTCGACAAACCATGTGAGATGACGGGTGGTTACACCTTCATGCCTTCCAACGGTTACGTGGCAATGGACGCTGAGCATTACTACAGCCTGAAAGATTCGCAGGCGGCACGATGGACAGTCATTCCTCACATGGGCCGCACAAGAAGCGGCATCTCGCTGCAGCCTTATTCTGCCGATGTCGATGGCAGTAGCGTGACCTATCGTTTTGAGGTGCCTGAAGGTGTCGGCGAGGTAGATGTTCATGTAATCACAGCATCAACACTTGCCTTCAAGCGTACGGAGGGACACCGCTACACCGTAGGCTTTGAGGGGCAGGAACCGGTTGAGGTGAACTTCAACGGCGAGCTGAACGAGGAACCGGAGAATGTCTATCGAATAATGTATCCGACCGTGGCACGCCGAGTGATAGACAAGACGGTGAAGCTGAAGGTAGATAAGGCGGGAGTAAAGTCGCTTGTCATCAGTCCGCTCGACCCAGGTGTTGTACTGCAGAAGATAGTTGTCGATATGGGTGGCTATAAGGAGTCGCATCTCTTCGGCAAGGAGTCGGAATGCAAGAGAAAATAATTTTTATTGGTTGATAATAAAGAGAGAGGGGCTTGTCATCGCGACAAGCCCCTCTTGGTAAGATTTTTAATAACTAACAAAAGTTCTTTAATCTTATTATGTAATCATTATGCATACCTGCATTATTTCCAACCGTCGTTCTGCTCCAGGTTAGGATTCTTGTCAATAACAGTCTGTGGGAATGGGAACAACTCGTGCTTGCCCTTCTTGAAACCTACCTCGAAGCCTTTGTCCTTAGCTTCGCTTGAAGAAACGGTGTAGAAACGGCTGTTTGCCTCTGAGCCGTTCTCCCATGTCACCTTGCGGTCGGAGCTTGAAGGAGCGCGGAACAATTTGTCGAAAAGGTGAGGAACGTCAGTACCAACCTGCTGCAGGCGTGCTATGGCAGCTTGGTCGTTCCAGCGAATGATGTCGAACCAGCGGCAGCTCTCAAGCCACAACTCGTAAGACTTCTCTCTCTTCAGCACTTCCATGTCAACAGATGCGCTGATGGTCTTTGAACCTGCACGTTTCTGAATCTGGTTGATGACTGTCTTTGCTGATGCAGCGTCGCCAGTTTGGAGACATGCCTCTGCATAGTTCAGCAGAACCTCTGCGTAGCGCATGATGATATAGTTGTTGAGACGGATGTTGTCTCCATATACCTTGCCTCCGGTGTCTGCAGCGCGGATAACCTGCTTGAATGCCAGCCAGAAAGAGTTGCCATAGAGTCCCTGTGTCGGGTCACTGATACCTATTTGTTTGCTTGCCTTCTTCTCCTCAAGGGTCATGTCGTTGAGTTTAGCATCAACGTATTCCATATTATATACAGCATCGTCGATGTGCTTAAGGGTAGCGTTGAAACGATAGGAGTGCCCGTCGTTGGCAAAGAACTCGTCGCCGAACCACTGTGGTACACCAAGACCGCCCCATCCGTCGAGACCGCCGCAATAAACCTTGTTAGGAGAGGTCACGAAGTTACCGGCACGCCAGTTCCATGCGTTAGCCTCCATCCAGGAAGAACGCTGGATCATACCGCTCCATCCGCTCTTGCCTGCATTGTACTCGAAGTTGATCTCAAACACTTTCTCTTCGTTGCCGTCACCCTCGATGTGGAAGTTGTCCATGTAGCGGTCGCCGGGAACGAGAGCATATTTGCCAGAGTCGATGACCTTCTTCAGGTTAGCCTTTGCCTGATCGTACTTGCCGGCGAAGAGGTAAGCCTTACCGGCGAGTGCCCAAGCGAAGCCTTTGGTCACGCGAACGGCACCGTCAACGTCGGCAGTGCTCTTGCGCTCGTCGAGGTCGGCAGCAGCCTCCTCACATTCTTTTGCCACCCAAAGGATGAGGTCTTCGTGAGAGATTGGGTTCTCAGGATCCCTGTCGCAGTTGTAGGGCAGTGCGTCACCTGCGAGAACTGAGGTCACGAAAGGAGGTGTGCCCCAAAGGTTGGCGAGCAGGAAGTAGTCAAGGGCGCGGAGCACGCGAGCCTCTGCCACCACGCGCTTCTTCACTGGAGTGTCAGGGTTTTTGAAGTTATCGGTGATGAGGTTACATGTATATACCGAGAGGTAGAGACCAGAATACTGGAAGCGTGGCACCTCAGCCTCGGTGTCGTAACGGAACTCGTTGAGCATGCCGCTGAACTCGTGGTCACCGTAGTTACCACTGGCGTAGAGCACGTCGTCGCCACACATGTTGGTGATAATCTTATAAGGAGTGTAGATGCCGGGACCGCCCATGTCAGGCTGACGTCCTACTACGTTACACATGAAACCTTCGTAAGCGGCTGCCAAGGCTGCCTCTGCATCGACATCGGTCTTGTAGAAATTGTCGGTGGTTGTAACACCTTTCTGTTCAATGTCGAGCTGGTCCTCGCACGATGTCAGCGCCATTGAGCCTACTGCAACAGCGAGGATTGTTGAATATAATGTACTTTTCATTTTCATAATGTTTGATGTAATATTTAGAATGTTACGTTGATACCGAAGACTACCTTCTTGGATGTCGGGTATGTACCGTTATCGAAGCCGCGTGATGCGCCGGCGTTCATGGAAGCGGTCTCTGGGTCAGCACCCGGATAACTTGTTATGGTAAAGAAATCGTCGAGAGAAACATAGAGACGGAGGTCGTTGACGAGGAACGACTTTGTCAGTTTCGATGGGAGAGTGTAACCCAACTGAATCTGCTTGAACTTAAAGTAGGAACCGTTGAATACGGCTGCGTCGGAACTGAAGAATGTCCAGTCGGTGGCAACGCGCTTCATGTCAGGATACTTGGCTGTGGCATTGTTTACGTCTGGGTTGCCCCAAGAGTCCTTCCAGTAAGTGTCGATACCGTTGATTCTTGGACGGTCGGCTGACACCATGAGGTTGTAGATTTTGTTGCCTGCAGCACCTGTACCGAATACGGTGAAGTCGAAGCCCTTCCACTCAAGGTTGAGGGTGACACCATAGGTGAAGGTTGGGATACCGGCACCGATGTCCTGCTTGTCCTCTTCTGTAGGGGCAGAGGTGATTTCGCCGTTCTTGTCAAGATATTGTGCTGAACCATCCTCGGCAACACCTGCATACTTGTAGCCACGGAAGTACCATACCTTGTGACCTGCCTCGAAGGTTGGCTTGAGCTGGTTGTTGAATCCGTCGATACCTATTTCGGTGATGCGGTTAACCATGGCTGACACTTCTTTCACCTCGTTCTTCAAGGTAGAGAAGTTGGTGCTTACGTTGTATTTAAGGTCGCCGATGTGGTCTTTCCATCCTATTTCAACGTCGAAACCGGTATTAAGCACTTTACCGGAGTTGATGACTGACTTGCTGACACCTATTTCAGGCAGAGGAGCAATCTCGATGAGAAGGTCCTTGGTGGTCTTGCGATACCAGTCGAGAGAGAAGGTCAGACGGTCGTTGAGGAAACGTGCGTCAACACCGAGGTCTATCTGCTCTGATGTCTCCCAGGTGAGGTCGGGGTTGGCAAGACCTGTAGGCTTTGAACCAAGGGTGAGCTTGCCGTCGCCTGCTGATGGAGTGAACTGGTAGAAGCTCTGGTTGATGGCGATGGAAGAAGAGTAGCGGTAGTTGTTGAGGATGTTCACGTTACCGTTCTTACCCCAAGAACCACGGATTTTCAAGAACGACACTGCGTCGCGGCTTATTGCCTCCTTGAAGAATTTCTCGTTGCTGATTGCCCAACCTGCAGAGATTGAAGGGAAGTTTCCCCAGCGTGCGTCCTTAGACAGCTTGGAAGAGTCGAAAGCGTCGCGGCGGAAGTTAAACTGCAGATAGTAGCGGTCGTCATAGTTGTAAGACAGACGGCCGAAATAAGAAAGCTCAGTATTGTCGTTAGGTGCGTTTCTTACACTCTTGGTAGCGTCTGACAGCAGGTAGTCGACATAACGGTAGTTGTAGTCATAGTTGGAAAGGATGTCAGTACCTGTGGAAGAGATGGAACTGTTGTCGGTGTGGTTCTTGGTGAACGACATACCAATCATCGCGCCAACATTGTGCTTGCCGAAGCTCTTGTTGAAGTTGGCAAAGTTTTCCCATTGGTAGTAAAGGCTGTTGTTGGTCTGCGCCTCAAGGGTGTAGTTGTCGTTCTTTGCCATTGAGCTTAGGTAGAACGGAGCCTCGTAGTTGTGGAAGTTGTCCTGGCTGATGCGGTAGCCAAGGCGTGAGGTGATGACAAGGCAGTCAACAGGCTTGAGGTTGGCTGCTACAGTACCACGTACGTTGATGCCGTTGCGATACTGGTCGCGTCGATCGCGCTGGTAGAGCGGGTTGCCGCTAGCGTCCTCGATATATTTTGATGTTCCGTACCAGTCGTTGTTGTGGTCGGGGTCGGTAGGAACAGGCTGGCCTGCGTTGAGTGCGTCCTTCACGCCGATGCCGAGGTCCTCGACATTGCTTACGTATGCGGGAGTAAGAGGGTCGATAGAAACAACTGAGTTAAGCAGAGAACCGTAACCCTTGGTCACGCCCTTAGTCTTCCACTTCTCAAAAGAGGTGTTTGAGCTGATGTTCAGCCATGGAGTGATGTTGTAGTCGGCGTTAATCTGACCGGTCAAACGCTTGTAAACGTCCTTGTTGCCCTTAACGATGCCGTTGTTGTCAAGAATGTTAAGGCTGGCAAGGAAGTGACCGTGCTGGTTGCCTCCCTGAACGGTGAGGCTGTGCTGGTGGGCAAGGGAGTTCTCAAACACCTCGTCGTACCAGTTGGTGTTCTGTCCCTTGTAGTTGTTGGACTGAAGAAGCGCGTCGTCTATGTCGCCGAGATACTTGTGGTAGGTTATGTATTCGGGAGCGTCGAAAAGTTCTGCCTTCTTGCCAAGTGACTGGATGGTGAATTTGCTGCTATAGCTGATTTGAGACTTGCTGCCCTTAGCTCCAGTCTTGGTGGTGATAAGGACAACGCCGTTACCTGCCTGTGCACCGTAGATGGCGGCGGATGCAGCGTCCTTCAGCACTTCCATTGACTCAATCATTGAAGGGTCAAGGTACTGGATATTGTCAACCTTCAGACCGTCAACGATGAGCAACGGACCGATGTTTCCACTGTTTGACGAATAACCACGGATACGAATGTCGGCAGCTTCACCGGGACCACCGGGGTTGATGATCTGCACACCGGCAGCCTTACCCTGGAGGGCAGCACCGGCATCGGTGGTGGAGAGACCCTTGATGTCGTCGGACTTGATGGAAGCCACGGCACCTGTAAGGTCGCTCTTCTTTTGCACACCGTAACCAACGACAACGACTTCGTCGATTACCTTGGAGTCTTCCCTAAGCGTGATTTTGATGTCTTTGCGTCCCTCGACTTTTACGGTCTGCGTCTCATATCCTATATAAGAAATGGTGAGGGAAGCTGTTGGAGCGGCAGCAATGCTGAACTGTCCGTTGAAGTCGGTAATGGCACCACGTTGGGTTCCGTTGACTTTTACCGTTGCGCCGATGATAGGTTCTCCGGCACTGTCGTTTACTGTTCCTTTTACGATGTTCTGAGCCCAAGCTCCCAGTGGAAGCAAACAGAACAGGAACAATAGCACTAAAGGCTTTTGTAGCAATTTAACATTTCTCATAAAATGTAGTAAGTTTAATAATTAATTTTGGTTACAATACTTTGTTGGTGGGTTAATTGCGCCTGATTATCGTTAGATTAATGGCTTTTATAACGGCAACATTCGTTAATATTTCGCCGCAAAGTTACAATATTTTTTAACTGTTGCGTATGCTTTTTTGTAACATAAACATATTGATTTGTTACATATTTAAGATAAAAAGCCATCAGGTAACATTCTGATGGCTTTTTTGTAGCATTTTGTTTCTTTCCCGTTCGGTTTCCGTTACATTTCCGTTCGGTTTCCGTTACGTCTTCGTTAGTTTTCCGTTCCATCCTCGTTCCGGCTCCGTTCGGTTTCCGTTATGGAAGCGGGGAGGAACGGAGAGAAAGCGAGGACAGAAGGTGGTTACTTGAACAGGTGAGGCAGATACTGCTTCAGGCAGCGACGCCATGTGAGCCACTCGTGATGAGTTCCGGGTGAGACGTAGAACTCAACGTTGATGCCCATCTGCTTCAGGTCGGATGTCATCTTCTCAGTACCGAAATTCTCCTCACTGCCGCAGCCCATGAAGAAATACTTCACCTGGGAGTTGAATTTGCCGGCATCGGCAAACACACCGTCGAAACATGTCTTCACGTCAATGCCAAAGAGGGCTCCGCTGAATGTGCCGAGATAGGCAAACTTATCGAGATGAGGCAGAACGATGTTGAACGTCTGGAAGCCTCCCCAGGATAGTCCTGCCATGGCACGGTTCTCACGGCCGGTCTTGCAACGGAAGGTGCGCTCTACCATTGGTATGAGGTCGTTGAGCAAAACGTCGTAGAACGATGCTCCGTATTGCATGCGCTGCTCCTCAGGGTTGCCTGCTTCCCTACGTGGTGTAAAGCCAACCTCGATGTCGCCACTCTCCATTACGACAATCATTGGCTCGCACTCACCAGAGGCTATCAGGTTGTCCATGATATGGTTCATGCGGCCTTGGGTGCTCCATCCTGTCTCGTCTTCAGCCATGCCGTGCTGAAGATAAAGCACTGGATACTTCTTCTTCGACTTGTCGTAGTCGGCAGGAGTGTAAACCATGGCACGGCGCCATTTCTTCTGTGTCTCAGAAAAATACTCCACAGAACGCACCTGACCTTTTGCCACTCCCTGTTGCGGACGGTAGTAGTCGCCTTCCTCTCCTTCTGCCACCTCTATCTGGCTTGCCATGCGGCTGCAACCGAAAATGGTGTAGGTGTTCGGGTCGGAAATGCGATAACCGTCAACTTCGAGGAAGTAATAGTGGTTGCCCACTACCAATGGGTCGGTAACACATGTCCATACTCCGTGTACATCCTTCTCCATCGGGTATTTCTTGCCACACACATCCACTACAATACTGCTTGTTTTGGGGGCGAAGATGGTGAAGTGTGCACGATTTTCCATATCTAACGAGGGAGAGTTGCTACCTGGGAGATTGGTTTCCGAAGGTATTAATCCTGCCTTGTTGGCTCTCATCTCGGAACCATCGGTAAACTGCCACCAGTTGAAGTTCATCAGCTTGACGCCCTTCTCTCCCACGAATACGAAGTAGAGGTCGCGGGTGCCGCTGACAGTCTTCTCTATCTCAGTCTTCACCGATGTCCAGTTCTCCCATCCTCCGGTATTACCTATCTTTATCTCAGCAATCTTCTCGCCCTTGATACTGTCGAGATGAAGTTCCATCACTCCACCGCGCATACCGCTTGCCACAGTAGCAGAGAAGAATCGGGGCTGCTTGTTAAAGTCAACCTCGCGTACCTTTATATAATCGCCATTGTGTATTTCGGTGATATATACGCCGTCGGCAGTGTTCTGCTCTGATTTCACTCCTCGGGAGAAAGCCATGGTCTCGGCCTCCACACGACGGAAGGGGCAGAGCTTGCCTATCGGGTCAACGCCCTTGTCGGTGTGGTGAATGATGGGGAACGAACCATCGGCATTATACTTAAACTCTTCCACGGCGCAGCTGCGTCCGAAGCCACCTCCACCGGGCAGCTTGCCTGTGTGGTAGAAAAAGTAGCTATGTCCCTTGAAGTCTGCCACACCACAATGGTTGGTAAACGACTTAGTGTCTTCGAGAGGCATGATAGTACCTGCATACTTCCATGGTCCTTCTGGCTTGTCGCTCACTGAATAGGCAATATGCTCAGGCACTCCGCCGGCGGCATAGAGCAGCCAGTACTTTCCGTTGCGTTTGGTTATCCATGGACCTTCTGTATAGCAGTCCTTGTATTTCTTGCCTTTCACCCTTTCTTTCATTGAAGGAGCGCCGAAACCTTCTTCAGTCATGGCTATCTTTTTCACTTCGCCGTTTAACGATACCATGTCGTTGTTCAGCTTGGCGAAATAGATTTGCGGGTTGCCCCAGTAGATATATGCCTGACCGTCGTCGTCGATCATCACCGTCGGGTCGATATTGTCCCACGAACCATTGTCGAAGAGCGGTTTCCCTAAGGCATCCTTGAAAGGACCTGTTGGCGAGTCGGCAACGGCAACGCCGATAGCCATGCCGTTGGTGATTTTCGAGTGGGCGCAGATGTACCAGTAGTATTTTCCGTTGCGCTTGATGGTCTGGGCAGCCCATGCGCGGTCGTCAGCCCATTTGAATGTGTCCAACGACATCAATCCGCCGTGGTCGGTCCAGTTCACCATGTCAGTCGTAGAGTAGCAACGCCATTCGTACATCCAGAAGAAGTCGGCATTGTCCTCGTCGTGTCCGGTATACATATACATCCTGTCACCATCTACCATTGGTGCGGGATCTGAAGTAAACCACGTCTGCACAACCGGATTCTGTGCCTGGACTGTGGCGGTGGCAGCTGTTAAGCCTGCCAAAAGCATGTTTCTGATCTTCATTATTCTCATTTTTTAGTTAATAGTGTTATTTCCATGTGCAAAGTTAAGCAATTTATCAAATACCACGGATTATTTTTGTTACATATACATTTGAATATTTATCATAAATGGTTCCATTGCTGACATAAGTTCTGTTGACAACATGAGTGCCCTGTATCACGGTCGTTCCATGACTGTTGAGACGGTCGTTCCATGGTTATGGAACACTCGTGTTCAAAGGCATGGAACGACAGTGATACAGGGCGTACTTGTGCCTCGCAAAACATCGACAAATGGATAAAGCAGAATCAAGAGTATTCTTAACTCCTTTAACTTCCTTTTGTTTCCGAATGTTGAGTTGTTACTTAAACAGCAGTGGAGCCATCTCCCTCAGTGAGCGACGCCAGGTGAGGAACTCGTGGGCTGTGCCTTCTGAGATGTAGCTTACGGCATTGATGCCGGCAGCCTTCAGCGCCTCTACAGCCTTGGTCACGCCTTCAGGATTCTCCTTTGAGCCGCAGCTGATGAAGATGGTCTTCACCTGGCTCTTGTCCTTTATGTCCTCAGGAGCGTAAGTGCCGCCGGAGAGCAGGCACCAGTAGTCGAACACCTCTGGATATTTTAGAGTACACATCTTGGTCTCCATGCCACCCATTGACAGTCCTGCCATAGCGCGGTAACGCTTGTCGGCCTTTGTCTTGAAGTTTGCGTCGATATACGGTATGAGGTCTTCAACGAGCACACGCTGGAACACCGTCCAGTCGAACTCGTGCATGTGTCCCCACTTGCACTCGTTGGTGAGGCCGTAAGTGCAGACAACGATGAACGGCTCGCACTTGCCTTCGGCTATCATGTTGTCCATGATGAGGTTGGCGCGTCCCTGGTTCATCCATGCTGTCTCGTCCTCTCCCCAGCCGTGCTGCAGGTAGAGTACCGGGAACTTCTTCTTGCCGTCGTATGTTGGAGGCAGATAGACGAATGCACGTGGACCGCCCTCGCCAATCCAATGAGGATTGTCGGCAGGAGTGTTCTTCGACGGGAAGTTAACCTCGACAACCTTTCCGTGAGGCACGTCCTTATAGGCAAAGAAGTCCTGGTCGGCACATGGTATCTCTATGCCGCTCTCCCAACGGATTGAACCATAGTAGTTCTTTGCGCCCGGGTCGTTAACCACGCCGCCGTCGATGGTCAGGTGATAGTAGTGGAATCCTGGGTCCATCGGACCCTCTGTAGTGCCTGTCCAAACGCCGTCCTTGTCCTTGTGAAGCACAGTGCCGCCAGTACCGCCAAGACCGAGGCTGACGATGACCGACTTGGCATCGGGAGCGACAACACGGAAACGGGCATAGCCCTGGGAGTTGACCATCGGGTACTGCTGTCCCGGCTGGTTCATTGGCGAAGGGCGGAAGTCTTCCTTCACCACGGCATTGTCCCTGTTGGCATCGAAGTTCTTGATGGCATAATACACCTTCTTGTATTTGAAGTCCTTGTCGATGGGCAGAGGGTAGTTGTTGACGCCAATCCATGAGTCGGCATCTGAAAGGTTCCAGAACGTCACGTTGGTGATGACATCCTTGTGGCGGCGCATTACGCGGAAGAGGTTCTCGTACTGTGCCTGATGCAGGGTCTTGATGTGCTCAGGAACGTTGTATGACTTGCCGAGGCTGAACCGCAGCTGTCCACCCATCTCCTCGTTGGTGCGCAGGTCGAGTTCGGTGATGTGTATCTCATCGACAATCTCCGAATACTTCTTTATGGCAGCCTCAAAGTCTTCCATCGAAGGACCGTAGATGTTGTAGTGTCCCTGCATGCCGATGCCGTCGATGGGAGCGCCCATAGCTTTCATCTTCTTCACCATATTATATATGCGGTCGCGCTTAGCAGGATCAGCGGCGTTATAGTCGTTGTAGAACAGTTTTACGCTGGGGTCGGCCTCACGTGCAAACTGGAATACCTTGACGATGAACTCCTCGCCACAGAGGTCCATCATAGCCGTCTTGCGGTAAGGGCTTGGAGCTTCCTTCATCCATGGCATCTTGCGTCCGTCGCCGTCGGCAATAGCCTCGTTAAGCACGTCCCAGGCATAGACGATGTCCTTGTAGCGGTTTACCACCTGATGGATATGGTCGCGCAGACGCTCGTAGAACACTTCCTTTGTCACAGGTTTCCCTTTCTTGTCGGTAAACATCCAGTTGGCAAACTGCGAGTGCCATGCCAGGCAGTGTCCGCGCATCTTTATCCCGTTCTGTCGGCACCAGTTGGCGATGCTGTCGGCGCCTGCCCAGTTCCATACACCCTCTTTCGGGTGAATTTCTCCTGGCTTCATGGCGTTTTCGGCAGTGACGCTGTTGAAGTTCTTTTTCACTATTGCCATCTGTTCCGGTGAGGCAATATTCCTGAAGTTCAGTGCCACTCCGACGGAGAAATATCCCTTGTAAGTGTCTTTGTAGCCTGTTGGCTCTTCGGCCTGCTGGTTTCTTGGCTGAGCTACAGCCATTGTAGTCCCTATTGATAGTATCAATGCGAGACAAGTTTTTTTCATTATTTGCATTTTCTGAAGCATAAATATTGATTGTGAGTAGAATTATTACTTTGTTGGTATGTCGAATCCTATGTAGTCAATCTCTGCGCCAGTCCCTTTGGTGAGTGTCACGTTGATGTCGTTAATGCCTTTAGGAGCGTTCTTCACTTTCACTCTTATAAAGCTCCATACGTCAGTCTTTGGAATGTCAACTGTCGCGAAGACCTTTCCGTCAGCCTTTACCGCCATGCGGGCGGCAGAGGCAGCCTTTGCCTTGACAACGATTTCCCTGACTGCTTCAGAGCCAAAATCAACCTTGGCGTAATCCACGGAAGCACCTTGTTGCGGGAAGACGGTCTTCCAGCCTTCAAATGTTGAAGCAGGATTGAGGAAGGCTATGTCTGCCCCACCGTCAATGCGGCTGTAACGGTCAATCTGAATACAGCTGCGGGCAGGACTTATTCCAACGCCACGAAGGGTGGGGATGACCTTGCGGATTGTGCCGTCGGTGTTGAAGAACAGTGAGTCGCAACGTACTGAACGCAGCTTGTCGAAGTCGGGAGAGTAGTCGTTGTGGTGATAGAAGAGATACCATTGGCCTTTGTATTCCACTATCGAGTGATGGTTGGTCCAGCAGGCTGTCGGCGACTCGTCCATAATGATTCCCTTGAACTCAAACGGACCCATCGGCGAGTCGCCCATGGCGTAGGCAAGGGTTTCGGTGGAATCGCGCACCCATGGGAATGTAAAATAATACTTCCCATTCCGCTCAAAGGCGAATGGTCCTTCCTTGAATCCCTCAGGCAGGTTCTTCACTTGCTCGGGCTTAGAGTCGAGTTCTGTCATGTTGTCTTTAAGGCGTGCCATCCACATGCCCATGCCAGCCCAGTAGATGTATGCCTTTCCGTCCTTCGGGTCGATGAGCACACATGGGTCGATGCCGAAGAGGCCTTCGATGGGGTTAGTCATTGGATGGAATGGGCCTTCGGGACTTTTGGCTGTCGCCACGCCCACACCAAAACCTTTCTTGTCGCCGTCGGGTGCTGCGGGGAAGTAGAAATAGTAGTTGCCGCCCTTCTCCACGCAGTCGGGTGCCCACATGGCGTAAGAGTCGTGCTTGACCCAAGGTACCTTGTTCTGTGTGACAATCACTCCGTGGTCGGTCCAGTCGGTGAGGTTGTCGGACGAAAAGACGTGATAGTCCTCCATGGAGAACCACTTCTTTTCTGGCTCTATGGGACTGACGATGTCGTGTGAAGGATAGACATACATCTTGCCGTTGAACACGCGTGCCGTAGGGTCGGCTGAAAATTGGTCGCGTATGATGGGGTTTTGCGACATCGCTGCCGATGTTGCCATTGCCATCAGTGTCATT
>JALFCG010000038.1 GCA_022771265.1 Prevotella sp. | reverse complement strand
GAAAAAATCAACGTGCCCGAAGAAGACACCTCGATGGAATAATTACCATCAATGTCTGTCACTACTACCTGACCGGTCTTGTCGGCTCTCACACTGACACCTATCAGAGGTTCCCCGCCCGGATCTCTCACCGTACCGGTTATCTTTGCCTTTTGGGCGGATGCTGTCATAGAGACACACACCATGAATAACATCATAAGAAACCGACACATCACATTTTTTTTTCTTAATTGTTTCATAATGATTAGATTTTGGTTATGTCGAATTTTGGCGCAAACATATGGACTTTATCATTCAATTGTTCCGATAAGTACTCATAAAGTACATTATATTTTTTCACCTCTTCTATTACTGTTCTGATTATCAGCTTAATATCCAACAAACCTAAATCCATCAAAGTACATTCACCTATTGGAGTAAAAAATACAAAATACACGTGTTACCAACATTTTTTATACACATTCCGTAGCTATTCTCTTGCTGTAATTGATAATTTTCCCTACTATTGCCGAAGATTAGAACCCCACAACATATATATGATGATATGCAACCTATAAATTTTAAAAAGACGGTATCAGTTGTTATTATGATATTCTCTTGTGCAATACTCTCATCTGCCAATAACGCGGCATTGCTTCACAAGCTTGATAGCGTGATTGAAGCAAGCGAAACCATAGTGGCTGAGAAGAACAAGAAAATAGCCATGCTTAAGCAAATGGCAGCAAAAGAAAACAACACTGCAATGCTCTTGGAAAGATACCGCGAACTCAGTGAAGAATACTATGTCTTCAAATTTGATTCAGCAAAAGTATATGTTGAAAAAGGTCTTGCATTAGCAAAGAAAGTACAGAACAGAAGATATATTGTGACTAACACAATAATGAAGGCCAAACTGCTTTCCATCGGAGGACTATACAGCGAAGCTATAAACACACTGAATACGATAGAACCGGACAGTCTTGGAGAACAGGATATGATATTCGACTACAACATCGCCTATTCAACTATTTATTCCTACTGGGCTGACTATTGCAACGACGACACCTATTCACCGATATACAGGGAGAGGTCGAATGCTTATCTCAAAACCGCCATAGCCAACATCGACAAAAACAACGCTGCCTACGACTATTATATGGGCGAATACCATGTTTATGTTGACAAAGACGATGACAAGGCTCTCAAGCATTATTTCAGAACACTGGAAAAAAACGGCATGACATCAAGAGTATATGCCATGGCATCATTTGCAATAGCCAATAACTACAGCGCACATGAAAATATGGAGAAGTACGAGGAATACCTGATAAAAGCCAGTATCTGCGACATTCTCTGCTGCACTAAGGAAAACCTCGCCATACAGGACCTTGCCATGTACCTCTTCAAGCAAGACAACGAGAATATCGAGAGGGCAAGGGTGTATATCAACACTGCTATGGACGACGCCAAATCATACAACAACAGACTTAGAATATTGGAGATTTCACAGAAACTGCCAATTATTGTGTCAACATACCACAAGAGGCTTACAACACAAAACGCAACACTAAGGTATGCCGTTTGGGGAATATCACTGCTTGTAGTTACAATGCTTGTGCTATTGTATTTCTTCTTCAGACAAAACAAACTGCTATCGAAAAGACGGCACGAACTGCATGTCAGCAACAATATGCTTACGGAAACTAACGAGCGACTGAACCGTGCAAACGAACTACTGCTCGACACCAACCGCAAACGCGAGGGGCTCGCCAAACTATACATTGACCTTTGCGCCAAATACATAGATAAGATGGCCAAGTTCCAAGTCATGGTGCAGAGGAAAATCAAGGCCAACCAAATAAACGAACTTATGAGTTATGTGTCCTCGCCAAGACTCAACTATGAGGATGCCGACACCTTCATGAAGCGTTTCGACGAGGCTTTCCTTAATCTGTATCCATCGTTTGTCACTGAGTTTAATGCCCTCCTGAAAGAGGATGAACAAGTCATAACCAAAAATCCACACTCCCTTACCACCGAATTACGCATCTTCGCACTCATACGCCTCGGTGTCAAGGAGAGTTCGGAGATAGCCGCCCTACTCTACTACACCCCGCGCACCATATACAACTATCGCTCTTCCTTCAAAAACAAGGCCTTGGACCGTGAGTCTTTTGAAGAACGTGTGTGTATGCTGTGTACGATTATCAATAATTAACTCCCTTACGTCTTATCCATATTTTGTGGGATGCCTGACCTGTGTAGTCGATGGGCATATTGGGATCGCTCAAACTTGGTCACCCTCCTCAGTTCGTGTAACATTTCAGGTGAGGTCTTGAAGTTAATGTCCTTCACTCCCACTCGCCTGTAGAGCAGTCGGTCGTCTTCCTCTTGTATCTCAGTTGACTTTTCATCAATAAACTTCAGCGACATGGAGAATGTACCGATGTCGTCGAGGGTCACGTTGTAGCCTCTCGATAACAGGCTTGACAGTGTGTCGGAGATGAAGATACAGACAAAGTCAAACTACGGATGGTTGCTACTCGATTCCCAACGGTTCAACTCAATTTTGCTCGACCTGCAGAGCAGTGGACTGAAGGTGTGGGACAAGGACTTCAACCGCTTTCTCCACTCGCAGAAGGTGAAGATATACGCCCCCGTACAGGACTATCTCTACGACCTGAAGCGCGCGTGGGACGGCATCGACCACATAGGCAGGCTTGCCGACTGCATGCCTACCGACTGCTAACGATTGCCCACAACAGGAAGTATCAGATGCTATCGCCTGCTGAACAGTATTTCCGCCTGTGCTTCGAAGTATGCGATGACCCGGCTGAGGGTGAGTATATGTCAACCACAGCCATCTTCCAGCGCATAAAACGAGATATTGCTGTCCGGTAAAACTTTTGGAGACGATAAAAGTTTTACCGGACAGCAATAAAAGGAAACGCCTCCAGAACCGAGCCTGTTTGATTAGGGGGGCTTACTTTGGGGAAAGAAAACCCCGAAGTCCTATTTATGAGGGCTCCGGGATGATAAATTGTGCATTTTTGAGTTTTAGCGGACAGCAATAATTCAATATTGTCTTGTTTATCAGTGGGCGCGATTTTTATAAAGCCCGATAGAAAAAACTATGCAAATGATAATGAGGGAATCCTATGCCGTCTGTATAAGATGTACTAAATGAATGTACATAACTATTCTGCTCAAAGCGTCGATAACGCTGAGCAAAAGAATGTGATGTTATGTGCATATTAGGTATCATACCGTATGGGATTTACTCTTAATTAACCTTTTCGAAGGCGGTACCGGCTTGACCTCCATCAACATACCCAATTCCGTAACGAGCTTGGGAGACTGTAGCTTCGAAGGCTAAACTCTTGTATTTTGTCTTCCCGAATGATTTTCGGCTGTGCCTTACCTGCCAGAACGAGTATCTTCTTCCCATTCCTGTATAGGTGCAGCGGCCTGCTACGTACCACAGCTGTCAAGGTGTCATCGTCCTGCATGGCTTGCCATATCGGATAATAGTCTCCATCGGGCTGAAACAGCTTCTTCTGAAGGTGTGAGCACATGTGGGTTGTTTCGATTGGCATAAGCTTATCTGTTATCATGCAATGCCCATCAGTTCTATCTCAAAGATGAGTGTGGAGCCTCCGGGGATGCCTGGCTGCGAGAACTTGCCATAGCCCATTTCGGCAGGAATATAGACTTCCCATTTGTCGCCTACACACATCTGCTGCATGGCGATAATCCAGCCTTCAATAAGCTCGCACAGACGTATAGCCAAAGGCGCACCGCCACGACTGCTGTCAAACTGCTTGCCGTCGATGGTGCGACCTGTGTAATGGGCTGTGACTATGCTTCGGGGCGTAGGATGCTTTCTGTCAGCCTTGCCCTCTGCCAATACCTTATAATATATACCCTTGGGGAGCGCTTTTACTCCCTCTTCCTGTGCTTTTGCTGTAAGCCAATTTTTATTAGCTTGTGTGTATTCTCTTTTATTCATGTTCAATCAATATTTGTTTGCAGATAGACCGCTATGGCAACCTGCAAGATGATTATTAAGGGGGCACATAAAAGGTGTACCACCTTCAGTGCCTTCATCCCCTTTGCTGACAGTTTCTTCATTGTCTTATCATCTTTGAATGACTATTTCTGTAGTTGAACAGTTAGTCTGGCTGCTGTCCGTCGTGAGCTTTCCATGCACATTCGGTCAGCTTCATGTCGGTGAAGATGGCCTTGAAGGATGACTCCTCGGGAGAGCAGGCATAGATACCGAAACGTATCTTCCCGCCACCTTGATGCATGTGGCAGACGCGCATCTGGGTGAAATGTTCTCCGTCCTGCGAGCACTCTATGCAATAGTCGTCCTCACGGCGCGAGAGGCGATACCACATCGTCTTCACGTCGGCGGGAATGGCGGTGGTTGCCCAGTCGGAGTAGCCGTTGTTGGTGACCACGCTTCCTAAGTGCTGAAACTCCTCGTTCTCGTATTCCACACTGCCTTTTAGCCAGTTCTCGCTGTCGAGATACATCACGATGCCGCATTGGTCGAAGCGATGGTGGCTTTCGGTGAAGTCGGTCTTTACCACGAAGCTGAAGAACTTCTCCTCTGTCTCCATCTGGAATACGGGAGCGTTGTCGTTGCGGAAATGGTAGTAAGTACGTTGCCACAAGTCCGTTCCCGGTTTGGTCACGACTTCGATTGTGTCACCCTTGATGACGTAACTCTCGGGGTGCCGTGTCCACTTGAATTTGTCGATATTCAGTGTCATAACCTTGTTGTTTTGTGCTACGTTCTCTTGGCTTTTGCCATTGTTATTGCCGCCGCATGCCGTCATCAATGCCAGCAATGCTAAAGAAATGATAAAGTTTTTCATTGCAAATTCTATTTTTATGTTGGATTTCATCTCATCTCTCGTAGCAAATGTCTGATGGCTGCAAGTGGATGATAGAGTATCATCCTTGGCCCCGACCAACGCATGACCATCTTGATTCTTTCCTTCATCTCCGGTCGATAGCAATGGGTTGGGCATTTCTTGCAGGTTGGCTTATCCTCACCGTAGCGGCATCTGTCAAGACGACTATGGGCATAATCCAGCAGTTCCCTACAGCTTGGACATAGCTCGCCATGTCCTTCGCTCTTCAGACAATACAGCCGTATCATCTGCTCCACGACATTCTTCTCTTCTTCTATGCGTCGGCTTGTCATCGATATAGAATTGTATGCAGATAAACCATTAAGGCGACCTGCAAGATGATTATTATGGGTATGCCATACTTCCTTTATCCGATGTATTCAAGGAAAGCGTCCACCTGCAATCTTAGATTCTCCTTCTGTGCATCGGTCAGCATCATGCGTCCTTCCGTCCAAGCCTCCATGTTCAGCTGGATGCCTGTCTGCGGTTCCGTCATCACATCTGCCTTAATGAACGGCAGCGTAAGCAGTTCGGTCAGTTTCTCGCGGCACTTGGTTGTTGCCGATGCACCTCCCGCTCCGCTCAGAGCCACCTTCTTGCCGTTGATGGAAAGAGGAGTCTGACGGTCGCCTGCCACAAGCGGACGCGATAGCCAGTCGATGAGATTCTTCAAATGACCGGGGTAACTGTAATTGTATTCAGGCGAGAATATCCAGAGCGCATCCGCCTCTGCCACTCTTTCCCTCACTCTCTTGACTGCTTCGGGAGCGGGAAACTCGATGTCCTGATTCATCAGTGGTACGTCCGAATAGTCGAGATATTCCACCGTCGCACGCCCGGCGAGCATCAGCTCTACTTCTTCAGCGAGTTTCTTGTTGAACGATTCCTTGCGCAAGGAACCAATGATAAACAGTATCTTCTTCATTGTCTTCGTGTATTTTGATTCCAGTTCTCATAGATGTCTGTGCGCTCTGCCATAACCTTGTCCTGTTGTTTATTCCGTCAGAGTCCAGCCGTGGTCACCATGGTAAATCATCTGTTTAGTCATTCCGCCGTCGATGCAGATGTTCTCGCCTGTGATGAAGTCTGCCTTGTCCGAGCAGAGGAACATCACCATATTGGCGATGTCCATCGGGTTGCCCACACGTCCTGCCGGCTGTTGCCTTGCATCAGGGCCATCGTATTCCTTATAGTCTGTGTCAATCCATCCCGGAGAAATGGAGTTGACCCTTGCCTTGCCCCGCAGTGTGACGGCAAGGGCATGAGTGAGGGCGGCAATGCCTCCCTTGGCTGCCGTGTAGCTCTCTGTCTGCGGCTGACTCATGCGGTCGCGCGAGGACGATATATTTACTATCGAAGCACCTTCGGCAAGATACGGAGCGAGTAGCTTGACAAGATAAAAAGGTGCAGTAACCCCGACAGCCAAGGCATACTGAAACTCCTCCCAAGTACATTCATCCAACCCCTTCATCAGAGGCAGGGCATTGTTGATGATGAAATCCACCTTCCCATACTTGCCGATTACTTCATCTGCAAAGGCTTCCAGCACCTCCTTCTTGGAGATGTCCCCAACGAAATGGTCGCCCTCACGCACATCAATGACCGCAACAGAAGCCCCTCCCTTTCGGAACTCCTCTGCGATACATTTGCCGATGCCATGCGCACCGCCTGTCACGATTGCTACCTTGTCTTTATATTCCATAGCGGTTATCTTAAAAACGGGTCAATCGTTGCCAACAACTCTGATCTCTGCACCACACCGCTTGTCCTCCACAGTACTTCGCCTTGCCTGAACAGCATGAGCGTGGGTACAGACTGTATGCCATACTGACTTGCCGTCACTCCATACTTGTCCACATCTACCTTGATGATGCGGATTCTATCACCCAACACTACCTTCACCTGCTCCAAGATGGGGTGCATCATCTTGCATGGCTGACACCATGTGGCGAAGAAATCTACCAAGACCAGTTGGTCGCCTGATATAACGTCTTTGAATGTTTCCATCTTTATCTATATATATTACCTGTTCTAATGATGATGCAAAATTACCACAAATACTTCTCATTGTGGCTTTTTATACTGAAATCTGTCAAAACACTTTTCTATGCCGAGGTGAAATAATTCGGTAATTCCTTGCTTGCCTGCTTTCCTTGCCAACTCTGATAGCAACGTAAAAAATAAATGTTTCACTTCTAAAATATCAAAGTTATGAAAAAGATTGAAAATTCTTTCGTAGTAAGCGGTTTCGTAG
>JALFCG010000002.1 GCA_022771265.1 Prevotella sp. | reverse complement strand
ACCTGTCTTTTCAAACTTTCTCTTGAACTTCTTGAGGGCTTTCTCGATGTTTTCGCCTTCCTTTACTGGTACAATAATCATTTTGCTTTTCTTTTAATTGTTTTAATTAATAATGTTAATATTTCGGACGTTCTTGTCCGTTTTGGGGTGCAAAGTTACTGATTATTTGTGAGATACGCAAGTTTTTCAGACTTTTTTTGATATAAAATCCAAAAAAAAGATAATTATTGCTCGTATGCGTCTCCACGAAGACATGTTGTGTCGTACAAATCCAATGCAAGGGTGTACATTGTGATGTGGAATCTGAATGATGCCGATTGTCGTAGAGGCGGATGCCGCTTCACCCCTTCATTCTACATTCGCCAACACCCTGATTATCATTGCGAAATTGGCAAATGATGTAGAGTGTAGGGTATTAGCGGAGCTGGCTGATATACGACACCGACAAGATTTCTTAATCAACAATCCTGCAAAGCTAAACGTCTTCAACAATAAAGCCAAACGTCTTCTGCAAGACTGTCACAGTTATGACAGCCGTTTGCCATAGTTATGACAGGCGACCATCATAAGGTGACAGTCGGCGAAGGATAACTTTAGGTCACTTTTGTGTTCCCTCGGGATGCCTTCGGTATGAGTTCGAGACGCGCTCGGGATGGAGTGTAATTATTTTGGCATTGTGGATTGGCGTTGGCTCTTTATCCATGTCAAGAAAATGGGGTGGGGATTGAAATGGGCGACGGGAAGAGTGCAGTTTAAGAAAAAAGTTACATAACTTTGCACGAAAATTGAATTAATACTTTCAGGATAATATGGTCAGACAATGTTTCATTCTGTTTGGTTGCCTCGCCCTTGGCGAGCTCGTGGTCAGGTTGTCGGGGATAAAGCTGCCGGCAAGCATCATTGGGATGCTTATTCTTACGTTATTGCTGAAACTGAAGGTCGTCAAGCTGGAATGGGTGCGTGGCTTGACTGATTTCCTCATCGCCAACCTCGGCTTTTTCTTCGTGCCGCCGGGAGTGGCTTTGATGCTCTATTTCGACTTGATAAAGGCTGAGATATTGCCTATCGCTCTTGCCACGCTGTTGAGCACTGTCGTCGTGCTGCTCATCACGGGTCATACCCATCAAGCCGTGAGCAAGGGAGAGGGTAAGGTGCGCGAGAAGATTCATTCAAAGAAACAATCATGAAGACAATACTCTGCAACGAATATTTCATGCTCGCCTTTACGTTCGGCGTGTATTATGCCGCCAAGACTGTCCAGCGCCGTCTTGGCTGGGTGCTTTTCAACCCGATACTTGTGGCAATAGCCATTATCATCGTCTTTCTCCTTGCCATGGACATTCCTTACGAGACTTACCACGAAGGTGCGAAGATGATAGAGTTCTGGCTTAAGCCAGCCGTTGTGGCGCTTGGAGTGCCGCTCTATCTCCAGTTGTCTTCCATAAAAAGGCAGTTCCTGCCCATCTTGGCGTCGCAGATGATGGGGTGCATAGCGGGTATCGTGAGTGTGGTCATTATAGCTAAAGTACTGGGAGCGTCCGACGCTGTGGTCATGTCGCTGGCGAGCAAGTCGGTCACAACTCCTATAGCCATGGAAGTGACGCAGGTGCTTGGCGGCATCCCTTCGCTGACTGCTGCCATCGTGGTGATAACGGGACTCATAGGGGCTATCATCGGTTTCAAGACGCTTTCCTTTGGCCATGTGCGCAACCCGATGGCCCTGGGGCTTTCCATGGGAGCCGCATCCCATGCGCTTGGCACTTCCGCCGCCATGGACCGCGACGAGTTCGTCGGTGCTTACGCCAGTTTGGGTCTAACTCTCAACGGCATACTGACCGCCCTTCTCACTCCGATGGTGATTGACATCATTTTGTAAAGGCCCTAACTGTAACATATCGCCCTTAATATATAATAATGTGTAGGAATAAGTTGTGATGAAGTAACAAAAAGCAATAATTTTTGCAAACTGCAAGTTGCAAAAGTGTTTCCGTAGTGTTATTTTTTTGTTACTTTAACGTAAAAAGGGACCGCTTGAAGAAAAATGTTGCCGCATTATTTTGCAGAAAGCGGAATTATTAGTACCTTTGCGGCGAAATTAGAGTGAGCAATTCACAATAGGCATTAGAAAAGGACAAAATAGTATTCACAATTATAATTCACTTATAAAAGAAATGGCAAAGTTAGATTTGACACAGTATGGCATCACTGGTTCAACAGTGATTGCACACAACCCTTCCTACGAAGTGCTCTTCGAGGAGGAGACAAAGGCAGGCCTTGAGGGTTACGAGGTAGGTAAGAACACCGAGCTTAACGCCGTAAACGTTATGACAGGTATCTACACCGGTCGTTCGCCTAAGGACAAGTACATCGTAATGGACGAGAACTCAAAGGACACTGTATGGTGGACATCTGACAACTACAAGAACGACAACCACCCGATGTCTGAGGACGTTTGGGCCACTGTAAAGGATCTCGCCGTTAAGGAGCTTTGCAACAAGAACCTCTACGTTGTTGACGCA
>JALFCG010000139.1 GCA_022771265.1 Prevotella sp. | reverse complement strand
TCATTAAATTATTGCTTATGAGCACTACTAACAGTAAAAACACTTGGAAGCTGATACTTCAGCTCATCGTGTCAATCGCCACGGCGATAGCGACCACGATAGGCGTGACGAGTTGCATGAGGATACTTTAGTTATCTAACTATATGTTAAAAACGCAACGTCGGGTTTCTTTGTTCCCGACGTTGCGTTTTATTAGTTTTATAGAGCCATGTCAAATGGATATTAATCCATGTGGAACAGTTCCACCAGCGGGATGCTGACGGGAGAGTTGTCGGGATTGACCTCCATGATGTCAGCCATCATGTCCCACCAGCGCTGGGTGATTGGGTCAACGTCGGTAGTGTCCTGACTGTTGGTGTCCTTGCTGCATTTCTGCACAGCAAAGAGCAGGTTGGTGTCCTTGTCCCAAAAGATGCTGTAGTCGCTGACTCCCTGGTCTTTGATCATCTGTTTCAACTCTGGCCAGATGGCAGCGTGGCGCTTGGCGTATTCTTCTTCGCACCCCTTCTTGAGGTACATCTTAAATGCAAATCGTTTCATAGTTATCATATCATTTGTGGAAGGAAACAGGAGACGACGAGTATCGCTATTCCTATCACCAACACGGTTATTGTCTTACGCGAACATCCCTTCCACTCCTTGAGAATTATTCCCCACACGTTGGAGAACACGACGTTAAGTGCCATCAGGATGCAGAAAGAAAGAGTCATCAGAGTGGGCGACTCGGTGAGGAAGCCCTTGCCAAGCGACAAGCCGAAGAACTGGCTGTACCACAACGCTCCCGCCAAGAGGCAGAACAGGGCGTTGTTTGCCCATACACTACCCTTGAGATAGTCGCCCCAGGTCTTGTTGCGGCTGTTCTGCCAGAAGCAGTAGGCGGCATTGGTGAGGAAGCCGCCAAGGGTGACAAGCAAGGTGGCAGGCAAGGTCTTGTAGATGTCGGGGGTAAGGCTTCCGAAATTGATGTCGGCACCGAAGGCGAGACCGACGTTGAAGCATCCGCTCATGAACCCTGCGAGCAAGGCTATGGCAAGTCCTTTCGGGAAGTTGAAGTCCTTCACCGCAGCGCGTTTCTCCTCTTCACTGAGCATCGACGACTTCATGCTGCCAGCCAGGCCGATGACGGCTATGCCGACGAGTGTCACCACCACGCCTGTGACAACGCTGAAGGTGAGCGACGACAACGCGTCCTGTTCAGGGAAGAAGATGTTAAGGAGTACCGGTCCCATGATGGTGCCCAGTCCTGCACACGTGCCAAGGGCGATGCTCTGTCCGAGGGCTACGCCGAGATAGCGCATTGACAGTCCGAAGGTCAGTCCGCCGACTCCCCACAACACTCCGAACAACATTGTCATGAAGATGTTGAACGTGCGGTCGGCACTGAACAGTTCCGGCAGCGAGTGTCCTTCCGGCACTGCGAGCAATGCTCCGCAGAGTGGGAGTAAGAGCCATGCGAAGACTCCCTGTACAATCCAGTAGCTCTCCCAGCTCCAGTCCTTTATCCTGTTGATGGGCACGTAGCAACTGCTTTGGCAGAAAGCTCCGATGGCTATTATGACAAGTCCGATTACGATGTCCATTGTGAATGTTTACCTCTTGCTCAGCACTTCGTTCTCATACTTCTCCACGTCGGCAATGAATGACTCGCCAACAGGGATGTTGTTCTTCAGGTTGAAGTAGTCATAGACAGCTCCAAACGGAAGTGTCTTCTCCTCTTCGAGAAGGGCGAGACGCTGGAAGAACTTGCCTTCGTCCTCGTATTTGCGGAGGATGGGCAGTGGCTCGAGGAATGCCTGGAGCAGAGACTTCTGGGCGGCACGCACGCCGATGATGTAAGCTCCGATGCGGTTGATTGACGCGTCGAAGTAGTCGAGACCGACGTGGCAGCGGTCCAAGGCGTCGGCACGCACCATCTCGGCGAAGAGGTTGCGGGTGTTGTCGTCAAACAGTGTGACGTGGTCAGAGTCCCAGTGCATCGGGCGCGACACGTGGAGCATCAGTTCGGGAACGAACAGAAGCAGCGACGAGATGGCGTCTGACACGTTCTCGGTCTGCTCGTAGTGACCGGTGTCGAGGGTGTAGATGACGTTGTTCTTCGAGCAGTAGCCTGCATAGAAGTCATGTGAGCCTACGGTGTAAGCCTCAAGGCCTATTCCAAAGAGTTTTGCCTCAAGACACGGTTTCATGTCGGGCAGCTGTTCGGCGAGTATCTCGTCAAGACTCTCCTTGAGTATCCGGCGATAACGGTATTTCTCCACGGTGAGGTCCTTAGAGCCGTCGTGAACCCAGATGTTCATGATGCAAGGGTCGCCCTGTGCCTTTCCCATGGCGTCGGCAATGCGGCGGCAGCGCTTGGTGTGTTCAATCCAGAAGTCGCGTATTGCCTTGTCGGGGTTGGACAAGGTGAGTGTCCCGCTCTTCGGGTGAGAGAACGATGTGGAGTTGAAGTCAAGGCAGAGGTTGCGCTCTTTTGCCCAGTCCATCCATCCCTGGAAGTGCTCAACGCCAACCTGGTCGCGGTCCACGAACTTACCTCCGAACTCACCGTATGTCTCGTGGAGGTTAAGACGCATTTTTCCTGCGAGCAGCGACAATACTTTGTCGATGTCCTGGCGCAACTCGTCGATGTTGCGGGCCTTGCCCGGATAGTTTCCCGTTGTCTGGATGCCACCTGACGCGGCGCTGTCGCTTTCAAAGCCCACTACGTCGTCAGCCTGCCAGCAGTGCAGCGAGATTGGTGTCTTCTCCAGTGTCTCGATGGCTTTGTCGGTATCTACTCCAAGCGCTGCATAGCGCTCCTTTGCAATCTCGTAACTCTTGATAATTTGGTTTTCGTTCATTGTTTTGTAGTATTTGATTTTTAATTTATGTTAATATACTTCTCGTATGCCTCGTCCCATATCTCCTTGTCTTGCGGCTCAAAATGACGTATTTCGATGGAGTTGGCAATGATGTCTCTCATCTCCCAGATGTCAACCACTTCCCCTGCCGCTTTTGCCTGGAGCATAATGTTGCCGATGGCGGTGCCTTCCTGCGGGCCTGCAAGCACATTCACGCCGAGGCTGTTGGCTGTCATTTGGTTGAGATGGTTGTTGAGCGAGCCGCCACCAATGATGTGCAACACGTCGATGTCGAACCCGGCGAACTCCTTCAACCACGTGAACACCTCGCGGTAGCGCAGGGCAAGGCTGTCGAAGATGCACCGGCACATCTCCGCCCAACCCTCGGGCACGTGCTGACCGGTCTTTCGACAGTACTCACGGATGGCATCGGTCATCGACGAGGGGTTGGCAAACATCGGGTCGTCGGGATTGATGAGGCTCTGGAACGCAGGCTGTTTCATCGCTTCTCCCTGAAGTTCCGAGTGTGACTTCGGCGCGTCGGTCCATTCCTTGCGGCAACGCTCATAGATCCACATTCCGCAGATGTTCTTCAGGAAACGTGTCGTACCCTCTATCCCGCCTTCATTGGTGAAGTTAAGGTCGTAGCTGCGGTCGTTGATGATTGCGTCGCGGGTCTCTATTCCCATAAGGCTCCATGTTCCGGAACTGAGATAGGCGAAGTGCTCGTCCTTGGCAGGAACGGCGGCAACGGCACTTGCCGTGTCGTGGCCAGCCACTGCTATCACCGGCACGCTGCCCAGTCCGGTCATGCGCTGCACTTCCTCCGTCAGTGTCCCGATGACGGTGGCAGGCATTGTCATCTTTCCGAACTGTCCCCTTGTGAGTCCGAGGCTGCTGACGATGTCTTCGTCGAGGTCCTTGGTCTTTGGATTGAGGATTTGCGACGTTGACGCCACGGTATATTCGCACACCGCCTCACCGGTGAGCATATAGCTCAGCGCGTCAGGCATGAAGAGTATCTTGTCGGCATTTTCAAGCGCGGTGTTGCCAGCCTTGCCCATGGCGTAGAGCTGGAAGAGCGAGTTGAAGTTCATGAACTGTATGCCTGTTTTACCATACACCGTCTTTTTGTCCATCTTCTCCTCGAAGTACCGTTCCATCATGCCGAAGGTATGCGGGTCACGGTAAGCCATCGGGTTGCGCAGCAGCGCCTTGTCCTTTCCTGTGAACACGAAGTCGCATCCCCATGTGTCGATGCCGATGCTCTCGATGTCGATACCTCTCTGCGCCACTACCTTCAGTCCTTTTATCACCTCAAGGTAGAGGGCGTAGATGTCCCAATAGAAGTGTCCTCCGGTTTCGATAAGATTGTTCTCGAAGCGCGTCAGTTCTTCAAGTTCGAGTTTCTCGCCCAGACAGCCGATGATGGTGCGCCCGCTCGTCGCGCCCAGGTCAACGGCAAAGAAATGTTTCGTTTTTTTCATTGCGTTTTATAGTTCCAGTTTTACCTCGGCAGATTGAATGCCTTTGTCATCTCCGCCATTTCCTCCTGGCTCATGCCGTCAGGCTCAAATCCCATGCACTTTGCGTTGATGTAAATCTTCGCGCTCTTCGAAAGGACATCAATCTGGTCGAAAGCGTCCATCACGTCAAGTCCCTTTGCGAACACGCCGTGCTTCTCCCACATCACCACGTCGTAGTCCTCCAGTTCCTTAAGAGTGCCTTCGGCAAGCTCAAGGCTTCCGGGCAAGGTGTAAGGCACGATGCCCAAGCCAAGCGGGCAGAACGCTTTCGTCTCGGGAATCATGCTCCATAGAAGGTTGCTGAGCACGTCCTTGCCCATGAACTTCTTGTTGTGGCTCATTGAGATGAGCTCAATAGGATGAGTGTGGACCGTTGCCTTGTAGCTCGAGCCCTTCTCGATGAGGCGGGCGTGGACGCTCAGGTGGCTTGGCAGCTCTGAGGTCGGCATCACCTCGTTGTCGGCGATGATGACGTAGCTTGCGCAGTCGTCGAGAATGCGTATTATGGAACCGTTGTCCATAGGCCAGCGTGCGAGGTCGCGCATGCGCTTTCCTGTACCTTTACAATAGAAATAGCATCCCTTGAGTGCTGGCAGCGATGTCCCGATTTGTTTCACCTCGCTGATTGCGGGCATGGCCTTGATGGCGTCATCGACATATTCGGTGACGTTGACAGTGATGTTTCCTCCGTTGCGTTCCGCCCATCCGTTTTGCCATAGATAGCCAGCCACTTCGGCAATTTTGTCAATCTCTCTTTTTAGGTCTTGCCGACCTTCCAAAATGCTCCGTGTCATGTTTCTTCAAGTTTTTATTTTAGTTTCTGATTCTGTAATCGTTTTTAGTCCCAGTACCTACCAAAAATTCACTGCAAAGATAGTCATTTATTAGAAACTTCAAAAAGAAATGTCAAATAGTGAAGATGATTGAACAAAAAATGGGGTAGATTGTCGTATTTCACAAAAAAATCCTGCCTTTTCTTGGATGTATCGAAAGTTTTTGGTAATTTTGCAGCGGATAGGGTTTTCTTAATTCATATACAAAAACAAGACATTTATGAAAAAGGCATTGACATTTCTTTTAGGTTGCTCTCTCGTCATGACAGGATGCGACAACTCGATGGCTTCACAAGGAGCCGGCACCGGAGCTTATTTAGGCGCAATACTTGGTTCGGCAATAGGAGGCATTTCCAACGGACCGAGGGGAAGCGATATAGGAACGGTAGTGGGAATGGCGGCAGGTGCCGTCGTGGGCTCAGCAATAGGATCGGCTGCCGACAGGGCTGAGCAGCAGAAATACCGCGAATACTACGAGCAGCGTCAAGCTCCCTACACCCGACAGTACCAGCGAGACAAGGGAGTGGAAAGCTACACGCCCAACGACGACAGTGGCTTCGACCCGAACAACAGCGGCGACGACCGCATAGAGTTTGAGCAGGACAACAACCAAGGAGCTTACACCACCATCGAGCCGAAGACCTACACACAGAAGGAAGTATCCGTCGGCCAGCTGTCGGAGCTCATGCCCGGCTGCAAGGTGAACTACAACGAGGACGTGGAGATACGTAATGCCTCGTTTGTTGACCGCGACGGCAACGGAGTGCTGCATGCCGGCGAGGAAGCGAAGGTCACGTTTGAGATTATGAACAACTCCTCGGCTGTGATCTACGGCGTGCTGCCCACGGTGGTTGAGACCTCAGGAAACAAGCACATCCACATCTCTCCCAGCATTCTCGTGGAAAGCATCATGCCGGGCAAGGGTGTGAGATACACAGCCACCGTACGAGGCGACAAAAAACTGAAGGACGGCAACGCCGTGATTCGGGTTGCCGTCCGTCAGGGGCAGAACGACGTCACCTCGCAGATAAAGGAGTTCACCATCCGCACCGTGAGGGAGTGATCTGTAACGCCTTTTTATTACTGTCATACGCCCCCGTCACTTCGTGACACCCCCTCTATCTTAGAGGGGGAACAAGTTACTCAACTGCATGGAAAGGGTTGGAAAGTTCAGTAAGACAACCAAATTAATACAAAATAGAATTATGAAAAAACTAATCGCATTGACCGTGTGGCTGCTCGCAACGACAGCCGCCGTCGCACAGGACCTGAGACTATGGTACAGCCATCCCGCCAACAATTGGACCGAGGCTCTGCCTGTGGGAAACTCACGCATGGGAGCCATGGTGTTTGGAGGAGTTGAAGAAGAGGTACTGCAGCTCAACGAAGAGACGTTCTGGGCAGGCGGACCGTACAACAACCTCAGCACGCGCGGACTTGAAGCCCTCAAAGGGATAAGGCAACTCGTGTTTGCCGACAAGTTTGCAGAAGCACAAAAGAAAATCGACGAGACTTTTTTCACAGGGCAACACGGTATGCGCTACCTGCCGTTAGGCTCGATGAAGCTGAGGTTTGACTACGCCGCAGCCTCGTCAGCACCTCAACCCAAGCCCACCGGCTACGTGCGCGCCCTGAACCTTGGCAACGCCACCACCACGGTGAGCTACCGCATGGGCGAAGTGGAATACAGGCGGACGGTGTTTGCATCGGCGACCGACAACGTCATCGTGGTACGCATTGAAGCCGACAAAGCCAAGGCACTGAACTTCACCCTCGGCTACGACTGCCCGAAGGAGCTCAACCCGAAAGTCACGGCAAAGGGCAACCTGCTGACCATGAGCTGCCAAGGCGTGGAACAGGAAGGCATCAAGGCGGCGCTGAACGCTGAATGCAGGATAACGGTGAAAGCCGACGGAAAGGTGAAAGCGACAAAAAACACCGTGGAGGTGAAGGACGCGGCTACCGCCACCTTATATATTATAGGGGCGACAAACTTCGTCAACTACCACGACGTGAGCGCCAACGCATCGCGTCGTTGCGAAACAATGATGAAAAACGCTACAAGAAAAGCCTACGGCAAGCTGCTTGCCGACCACACGGCGAAATACCGCTCGCAATACGACCGCGTGAAACTTGACATCCCCGCCACAAAGGCATCGGAAGCGGAAACCGACGTCAGGGTGAAGAACTTCAACCATACTGACGACCTCAACCTCATCGCCCTGCTCTACCAGTACGGACGCTACCTGCTCATCTCCTCGTCGCAACCCGGAGGCCAGCCAGCCAACCTTCAAGGCATCTGGAACGCTTCGATGCAAGCACCGTGGGACAGCAAATACACCATCAACATCAATGCCGAGATGAACTACTGGCCTGCCGAGGTGACCAACCTCACGGAATGCCACGAGCCGTTCTTCGACATGGTTGAAGACCTCTCTAAGACCGGTGCCGACGCTGCACGCACGCTCTACGGCGCCCGCGGATGGGTGGCTCACCACAACACCGACCTGTGGCGCGCTACGGGTCCCGTCGACAAAGCCTACTACGGCATGTGGCCCAACGGCGGTGCATGGGCGGCACAACACCTCTGGCAGCACTACCTGTTCACCGCCGACATCGACTTCCTGCGCCGCCACTACCCTGCCCTTCGCGGCACTGCCGACTTCTTCATGAGCCATCTTGTCAAGCATCCAAGGCACGGATGGCTCGTCACCGCGCCCTCGATGTCGCCCGAACACGGCTACGGCAAGGACGGGGCGAGCATCTCAGCCGGCTGCACTATGGACAACCAGATAGCCTTCGACGCCCTCTACTCCACACTGCTCGCCACACGCGTCCTTGGAGGCGACAAGGCATATGAGGACTCGCTGCAAAACACTCTCGACCAGCTGCCTCCAATGCAAATCGGACGTCACAACCAGCTGCAGGAGTGGCTCGTCGATGCCGACAACCCTCGCGACGAACATCGCCACATCTCACATCTCTACGGTCTCTACCCGAGCAACCAAATCTCACCGAGCCTCAACCCCGAGTTGTTCCAGGCTGCACGCAACACGCTGCTTCAGCGCGGCGACATGGCAACAGGCTGGAGCATCGGCTGGAAGATAAACTTCTGGGCACGAATGCTCGACGGCGACCATGCCTTCCGCATCATCCGCAACATGCTATGCCTCCTGCCAAGCGACGAGGCGGCAAAGGACTATCCTAACGGGCGCACCTACCCCAACCTCTTCGACGCCCATCCGCCATTCCAGATTGACGGCAACTTCGGATTCACAGCAGGAGTGAGCGAGATGCTGCTGCAGAGCCACGACGGTGCCGTACAGCTACTGCCGGCACTGCCCGAGGAGTGGCGCGAGGGAAGCGTGAAAGGCCTTGTGGCGCGAGGTGCCTTCGAGGTGGATATCGACTGGCAAGGCGGCCAGCTGCTGAAAGCCCGCATCGTCTCACGCCAAGGCGGCACCCTCCGTCTCCGCTCCTATGTCCCGCTGAAAGGCGACAGCCTGAAGCCGGCCAACGGCTGTTGTCCCAACCCGCTGCTTGCTCCGGCGGCAGTGAAACGGCCAATAGTGTCGGACGAGATTATTCCCCAAAGCCCTATCATCCCGAGGGTGTATGAATACGACGTGGAGACGCAGCCTGGACAAGTCATTGAAGTAAGCAGATAAAAAAACTAACGCGTAACGGAATTACACCGTTACGCGTTACGCTTCTTATAAGACATAGGGGATTATAAGGCGGTGACCTTCAGCACCCTGCCTTCCAGCTTCAAGTCCACTATGCCCATCATGTTCAGCCCTTCGACCACTCCGCCGATGCCCTCGCCACGGTCGGCAACGAAATGCACTTTCAAGTCCAACAAGGCAGAAGCACTGAACTCAACGTCGCAGTTAAACTCCCTTGCAATGGCGATGAGAGCATCTTTCAGTGTCACGTCGTCAAAATAGATGTAGCCGTCGCGCCACGAAGTGTAAGGAATGACGTCAACCTCCTCCACGGTAAGCCTTCCGTCGCTACCCACCTTCAGCATCTGTCCCGGCTTGACAATAAGCCTTGTCCCTGCGGCAGCCACGCTCACGCTTCCCGACACGAGCACCACATTGTCGTCGGCCGTGCCCTGCGCCTTGACGTTAAACTCCGTGCCGAGCACCGTGGTCTGCATCGTGCGCGTCTTTACCACAAACGGTTTTTCCTTGTTTTTTGCCACGGCGAAATAAGCCTCGCCCTTCAACTCCACCAGTCTTATCGAGTCATTAAACTTCGTCGGAAACTTAAGGCTGCTGCCCGCATGAAGGTACACGCGCGACCCGTCGGGCAGGGTGACGGTCAGTTTCTCGCCCTGTGGCACATCGACCACCAGGCGTTCCTCAGCTGCAGGAAGGCTCTCAGCGACAAGTTCTTCCTTGTCGATAGCCGCGCTGCTTATCTTTCTTCCACTTTCCGACTTTACCACGACGTTAGCCTGAGGCTTTGAGATGTGGAACACTATCGGAGCGTCCTCCTTTGTCAAGGTTTCCTTTTCTTCGTCCTTCCATATTCCCACCGTCAGCAGCACGGCAACGCAGGCGGCTGCAGCAATCACCGTCCGCCAAAGCCTTACGCTCCGTTTCCTTGCGTCCTGCCTTGCGAGGAAAGCCTTCAGTCGCCGGTCAACGTCATCGTTTCTCACCTGGCTGTCGGCAGCCGCTGCAAGGTCCTTAAGGTCCTCAATTCGCAGCTCCAGCTCGTTGTCTATTTCTTTATTGTTGTCTATCATGTTTGTACCTTTATATATATAATACAACCAACACTTGTAAAAAGTCACGATTTTAGCATTTTTTGTCTAAACTCGTCGAGCGTTTTCAGTGCTTTGCCAATGTGTTTCTTTATCATGCTGACGCTCACGCCCATTTCCTCCGCCACTTCACGGTACATCTTCCCGTCGATATAACAACATATGAGAATGGTTCTTGTGGGTTCCTTCAACGTGTCAACCACCTTCATTGCCATTGCCATTCGCTCGTCGTAAGCCTGCAAAGCCTCGTCGGTAAAAGCCGTAACGGCGTTATTTCGGTAGTAATCGACATATTGCTGATGCAGTTTTTGCTTCCTCAGCCTGTTTATTGCCAGGTGATGGGCGGAGCTGTAGAGGTAGCCTCTCAACGTAGAAGTGTCGATACGGTCCAAGTTTTTCCACACGCCCTCAAATGCCATTCCGACAATGTCGTGGCATTCCTCCTCGTCAGCCACCATCGTCCTTACATAGCTGACGAGTTGTGAGTAATGGCTTCTGAAAGCGTGCTCAAACTCTTCTCTGTTCATCTAATTCCGTCTATTTGAGGTGCAAAATTAAGCAATTATCACGAAAAAACAGCCTAAATTTAATAATTTCTTCATTTTCCGTAGCCTTTTGTTATGGTTGATTGTAGAAATAATAGAAAGAAACAACAAAACATAAGAATTATGAAAAGACATTTATCACTTCTGCTCTTGGCATTCGTCGTGTGCCTTGGAGCAACGGCTCAGGTAAAGAAAACCAATCTGAAAGTGCTTTACGTTGGCGGACACTCCAACTTCGAAACCTTTGGCGTAGGTGCTTACGACACCGCGGCAAACGAAAGAAGCATTGTCGAGCGCACCGCAGCATGGGAGAAATACCTCAACGAGTATTTCACCACAGTAAAAACAGTGAAGGAAAATGATTACAACTATAAGATGTCGTACGACTACGACGTCACCATCATCGACGGAAGCCCAAAGCCTCTTGAACCCCGTCGCAACATCTTCGTCAACGGCAACTTCGCGAAAATCGTCAATGCCCGCTACTTCCCCGACGATTTCGACCGTCCTGTCATCACCATTGCCGAAACAGGCGAGACGGTAGGCCGACGCATAGGAACAAAAAACGACTGGTACTGCCTCTGCCTCGATGCCCACGCCTACGGCATGAAGAAGGAGCACCCCATTTTCAAAGGTCCTTACAAGGTGAAGCTGACCATGACCGACCGCCCTACACCAGAGGGAGCGAAGGAGTATGCCCCGTTGGTAGGGCAGACACTGCCTGAGAAAACGCCTATGTGGCGAGTGCAGAACAAAGGTTACATGACAGACCGTAACTTCAAGGTGGGAATGGTGGTGCGCCCTTGGGGCTATGAGGATTCGCCGGAAGCCGAATGGATTTCGGGCGGAGAGAGCGCGAAAAGCTACGATGCCATGACAATAGGCCGCCACGCCAACTGGTTCCATTGGGGCTTTGCCGCCTCACCTGCCGACATGACCGACGAGGCGAAACCTGTGTTTGCCAATGCCGTGGTGTATATCAGCAAGTTTGCCGGCAAACACATCATCGCACGCAAGCTAAATGAAGGTATTTCAACCAGAACCCGCGCCACGGAAATGAAATATCGTGTCGGACGGGAAGTGTATAATGGCTTTGTGGCTTCTATGGAGAAATATAATGCCCAAACAAAGAGCATGGCAGACTCCATAAAGAACAAGGAGGCGGCAGGCGAGAAACTTACCGACCTTGACAGGCAATACCTCATGATGGCGGAACACCCGCAGCCAATTCCTACCTACGGGCAGTTCATTCAGCAGCAGGCAGGAGAGTTGTTCGCGCAGTTTGGCACCGACGTTGCCGCCTACGAGAAATATTTCAAAGAGAACACTCCTTATTTCTACGGCACCCTTGACGGTTACGACCTTATGCTCGACGAGGACGCAAAGAGCCTTGGCATCGCCAACAACGACAAGCGAATCCTCGACCGTGCCATCAGTCTTTGGGAGAAAGGAGAGGACGTTGAAAAGGCCCGCCGACTGCTCCACCGCTACACCCTTCTGCGCTACGACAACCCGAAGGAATGGCGGGCATGGTACAAAAAATACGAGAAGCAACTCTTCTTCACCGAGAGTGGCGGATGGCTTTGGCTCGTCAACTCACAAGACCCGACGACTCCCGGCAACGACTATTCGGTGTTGAAATACAACGAGGCTGACGTTGCCGCCATGACACAGGTGAAGGAAGCCACTTCCACCGACAATCCAGTGCAGCTTGCTGCTGCCATTGAGTCGGAAGGCGAGGAGAAGACCCTTGTCGTGAAGATGAAAATCCATCCCGGCTACCATATCTATGCCGTGGTTTCCGACAAAGACCCATATATTGAAAACACCTACGACATAAGCTTCGAGGGCGACGGAAAACTCAGCGGCGATCTGCAGAAGCCTGCCGGCAGACTGCTCAACTCAACAGGTACGGTCGTCTTTGAGGGCGAGCAAGTGTTCAGGCAGAAGTTCACAGCCAAGGACAACGGCACCGTAAGCTTCACCATCAACTACCAGGCATGCGACAACCACTCCTGCCTGCAACCGATGTCGAAGACAGTGAAAACACAATATTAAAAACATAAAAAACGTGAATTAAGTATGAGAGAGAAAAGAATCTCTGGAATGCTCATCGCGCTCCTCGTCTGTCTGACGACAATGGCACAGGGCATTTCCATGAAGTTCAATCGGGAGTCGTTGTCTTCCGTCTTAAAAAAGATTGAGAGAACCACCGACTACAAGTTTGTGTTTGCCTACAACGACGTAAGCAACTACACCGTAACAGGAGAGCTGAAAAAAGCATCCATCGATGAGGCAATGGCATACCTTCTTGCCGACAAGCCCCTCGGCTACACGGTGAAGGGGAAAATCGTCAATGTGACAAAGAAAGACCGAAAGGCAATTAACAACCGCACAAGGAAGGTGTCGGGTTACGTCACCGACGAAAACGGCGAGGCACTTGTTGGAGTCACTATCTGCATAGGCGACTCCAAGGTGTGCTGCCTCACCGACAACGACGGTTTCTACTCGCTCGACGTGCCTACCCACGCCTGCACACTGAAGATGAGCTTCATTGGCTCGCTTACATCTGAGGTTCACCTGCCGAAGGGCAACGATGCCCTAAGGCGCAACGTACAGATGCAAACTGACCTTATGCTTGAGGAAGTGGTGGTGACCGGTTATCAGGAGATTTCAAAGCCTAAGATGACTGGTTCGGCAACAACCATCACCGCCTCAAAACTCGACGAGCGATATACCGCCAATATTATGGACAACCTCGAAGGCCGCGTGGCAGGTCTCTCCACCTACAACGGCAAGATGACCATCCGTGGTACATCGTCGCTCTACGCCGAGACCTCACCACTGCTCGTCGTGGATGGTCTGCCGATAGAAGGCTCCATCGACGACCTCAACCCCTACGACATCGAGAGCGTCAACGTGCTGAAGGATGCCGCCGCCAATGCCATCTACGGTGCCCGCGCGTCGAACGGTGTGATAGTTGTGACCACCAAGAACGCCAAGAAGGCAGGCAAGATAGACATCGACTTCTCTGCAAACCTCACCGTATATGAGAACAAAAACGTCGATTATTCCGACAACTTCTATATGACCCCGTCGCAGCAGGTCGATACCGAGGCTGCCTATTGGGACTACTATTTCTTCAATAACGACGGTGAAGTGGCTGACCCGTTGGCATCGACTGCCAATAATATTGCCACGGGAACAGGTGCCGTTTCACCAATACAATATGCCTTCTATCAGAAAGCCCTTGGCAACATCACAGACGCACAGCTTCAGGAACAACTCGCTTCGCTGAAGAAAAACAACTATGCTCGCGACTATGCCGACGCCGTTTACAAACAGCGTGTAATGCAGCAGTACAACTTTTCGCTGAGAGGACGCTCCGACAAGTTCCGCAACAACCTTACGGTCAACTACAAATATGACAATAGCGGTCTTATCAACCACTTCAACAACCAGTTCAACCTCCAGTACAAGGGTGACTTCGACCTTACAAAATGGCTCACCGCAACAGTTTCGGTCAACGGCATCTATGGAAAGCAGCGTGAAGCCGGCTACGACTATAACGGTTCCTATGCCAATATCTGGGCACAGCCTGCCTATATGCCTTTCTACAATACCGACGGAACAGTGAAGGGACAGCACTACTGGTACGACGGCAACGACTACATGACCTTTGAGGACGGTTTCGAGGACATGAGCAGCAACCCCGTTGACGAGTACTACAAGAATACATCAACCATCCGCCGCCAGTATATGC
>JALFCG010000101.1 GCA_022771265.1 Prevotella sp. | reverse complement strand
TAGTTGTCCGCGATAGTGAGTAAGGCTGTCCGGGATTTTGTATTTTTTCGGCATTGCGCATAATAAAAACACGCGGGGTAACCCGGGTAACCGCGGTAACCGGAGGCTGTGGTTTTGCTGCATCGGGAGGGAAAAATTTTTGCCTCGCGAGGGCGGGATTTTGTTTGGGTTACCTGGTTACCCCGGTTACCGCGGTTACCCCACGTGTTTTTGTTTTTTTAGGGTCGGATATATATAGTAGATTAATAATATATATATTATTAATCTACTATCCCTATATACAGAAACATAGCGGGTAACCGAGGTAACCGGGGTAACCGGATGTTTTTCATTGCGCAGTTTGGTTGATTTGCATATTTAATGGCAGGTGCCACTGGGGCAGGTCTATCGGTCCGAAAGAGTGAATCAAGGTGCCTTTCCCTATGCCTTTTGAGCTTATTACTTCATATCTCCTTCTATTACAGGGACTGTCATAGGCATACCACCTTTATTTGTATAGCTATATGTTCCTACTCTCTGAGGATTATTGATTGTAATAATCTGATCGCTGTAGTAATTCTCGCCAAGAAGAAGGACTGTGTTACCAAAATACATTACATTATCGCCGATGATATCGGAAGCCTCCTTTGCCAATGCTGCTTTACCCAAAACTTGGAAAACCTTGAATGAGGTTTCCTTTTTGTTTTCATAGCTCACAGGCTTTTCAAAATACTGAACAGGTTCATTCTCTTCTGAGTTCTGATTTACCAACCCAATTACAAATAACCCTACGAATGTCAAAACGATACCAGTTACGACACCCAAGAAAAAAGTTTTTTTATTCATATTTTTATCATTATTTATGGTTACACATGTTAACGAAGCATAGGTACAGGTTCATCACCCCCGAAAGAGTGAACCAATGTACCTGTACCTATGACCCTACAGATAGTGAAACCTACAAGTCCTCGCCGTTTGCTTTGTTGTACTCATTATCATAATACATCGTTATGTAATATTCACCATAGTTCCTGGAAATCATAAACCAGACGGGTTTTTTGAAGGCTTTTTCGAGAGCATACATGGTAGCCATCTTAATAATATCTTTAGAGATTTCCTCTGAAGGATTTTCCAATTGCTCTTTTGTATATTTTGAAGAAACCATAGATTTGATTTCTTCCTTGTAATTAGCCAACGTAGTATCTGGAAGTTGGTAAAAAATAGCCTCATAACGTTTATTGTTGACAGTCATTTCGTATGAGATATTCTCGTCCTCTTTGAGTTTGGGGTCTTCCTCTGAAAAACTGCAATATTTTGAATTGTTTTTGAATTGTTCACATAAAACATTAAATCGGATTTTGATGCTTGCTTCGTCCATTGTATTTGCATCCCAAACCCCGATGCGGCATACTTTATCATTATTTGTAGCAATAACGACGTTTACATCCATACCATTAAATTTTCCAGTGAGTACGCCCTTAGCATAAGGAATTTGTGTGAATCCCTTTGATTTGAGCTTTCTTATCATATCACTCTTGTTGCCATCTACAGGAATGCCCAGGAATTTGGTTACATCCGTCTGTGCCATACAGACTATTGATATGCAGTACAACACTAAAGATAATAAAGTTTTTTTCATATAGTATATTTTTTAATTGTTTTGTTCTTTTCTTTTCTGTTCAACAGTAATCATCTATACAATCACCGCCAGTCCATTCTTTTCCCTGAAAGAGGGTAATTGTCTTTAATGCTCCATTTTCTTCAAAAAACGAACCGCCATTTTTATGAATATATTTGTCGTTAAGAATATACACATAGGTAATAAACCATTGCTTTTGTCCTTTTGGATTATGTGTCGCAACGCAGAGCCGTTGCCTATCATCTGATATGGCGAATTCAATAATAGAATTTGTTCCATAGGTGTTGTTTGAAAATACTTTCCCTTTTTCCAATGATGAATAATAGGCCTCTAATGTGAGTGTATCTGTAGGACATAAAGGAAACTCCGTTGGCGTTTTCCAACCTTCTTGCATAGCATTCGAAGTTAATGATTCCACCAACGATGGCAATGTTCTTTCTTCCTGTTGTTCATATACACTTGGCATTTGTGTAGACAATTGTGTCCAATCGTGACGAGCACTCTCAGACTGTAAATCCTTGAATATCCATTCACCTATGCCTTTACTTGGTGAAGTGCTAACAAAATTTGCGTCTTCTTTACTCCATTTCTCCAAATTCTTCCTGCATTTTGCAGCCTCCTCCTTAGAGACAGTGCGCATCCATGTAAAATTTGGGTCTGCTGTACTTTCTCGTAGCAAGGCAGGATTATCGAGAAATGCATCTATACTTCCACATATATTGATAATTCTTCTGCGAGTAATTGGATTATTCAAGGTGTTTTCAAGTTTTGTTACCCAATGAAGGTTTTCAGCTCTATTATTACATCTGTTTGTATCTTTATGGTCAACTACCATTTCCTCTGATTTTTGATGACCCCAAAATGCGGTCGCTACAACTTGATGGACGCGAATATTTGAGGTAAAAAACATATATCCATTTTTTTCATTCTTTGTACCAAAAGTCCATTTGTTATCCATAGGTCTTATTCGGCAACCTTTTTTAGGATGCCTCATGATTGCACCATTATCTCTAACAGAATAGGTTTCTCCTCTATATTCACATGAAACCTCAAACTTGAAATTATTTATGTCAATCATAACAGTGTCTATTTAAGGTCAACAAAATCTATTCTCTTTCCTAAAGCGGCTGCAATCTTTGATAGAATATCAAGCCCTACGGAATACTTTCCTTTCTCTATACGGCTAAGATTAGCTGCATCTATGCCTGCAAGTCTTGCCAAATCGCGCGCTTCCATGCCTCTGTCTTCACGTATCTGACGAATTCGTCCACCGATACGTACACGATCATTATGACGAGTACCAGTACTGATGCCTAAAATTCCACCACCAATGGCAAATTGCATAGATTCTCTCCAAATGGCATTTGTCATTTCTTCCTTGTCATCGGAAAAGTTCTTGTCAAACAAGACTTCCAACCAATGAAGTTCATAATCTTGTGTTTCCTTACTTGTATATTTACCTATCTGGCACAATACAGTAAAAACTTCTCCATCAGGAGCTACTACTTCGACCTCATTCCGACTAATAATCTGAGCTGACGATTGTGTCGGAATCTCTAAAAAAGAATGTTTACTTTTGTCTGTCATAATTGTATTACCGTATTTTAAGTGTTGTCGCCACTTTTATTGATTAATAAATTCAACTGCAAAGATAATTACAATTGGCAAATATACCAATTACTTTTCTTTTTTTTCTATATTATTTATGTAATATTTTCATTATTTAGCAAATTTTTCATCAAATAACACGTGAACAATATTATTTGCACCATTTCGGTAACGAGAGAAAGGGAACTGTTACTCTCTTCCGCATTATTAACATCTCTTGTATATCAGCGATATATGCTGACTGAAACTGTAGATTCTGGACAAATGAAAATGCAGCTATGGAAATGATTATGGAGCGATTGTTCATAATGGATGGCAAACCATTGCCGTCGCAAGTGAAACGGAGGCTTGATGAAGACCCTTACTTCCATTAAGGTATGCTCAACATCGGTAAATCAATACGGAGCAAAATCAGTCCGTACAACAAACATGACTATCTCCTTAACTTGTTTTGCTTATAGAAGAGAAACTGTCAAAAAAATTAGTATTGAGGAGATTGAACATCAAAAAAACCGCTAAGATATATGTCTTGGCGGTTTTGTCTTTTGCTCCTTAACTCCCCAAATAAAAGTTGAGTGCTTCCGAAATTTGAATTATATGAGTGTCATTCCCAGTTCCTTACATTCCTTACGCATGTCTTCTGGCCAGATGCTTGCCTGGATTTCTCCTATGTGTCCTTTGTGTAGCATGACCATGCAGAGGCGGCTCTGTCCTATACCGCCACCGATGCTCAGTGGCAGTTCGCCGTTCATGAGTTTCTTGTGGAAGTAGAGGTTGAGACGTTCTTCCTTGCCTTCGAGCTTCAATTGTCGCACGAGCGACTCCTTGTTGACACGAATGCCCATGGAAGACAACTCAAAGGATCGTCCGAGAATTGGATACCAGATTAGGATGTCGCCATTAAGACCCTCAAGTCCGTTTTCCGCCACTGTTGACCAGTCGTCGTAGTCCGGGGCGCGTCCGTCATGTTTTTTTCCATTGCTTAGTTTTCCACCTATACCTATTACAAACACCGCTCCATATTTGCGGCAAATCTCGTCCTCGCGCTCCTTTGGAGTTTTGTCGGGATACATTTGTAGCAGTTCCTCGCTGTGGATGAATGTGATTTTTTCCGGCAGGAAAGGTTTCAGCTGCGGATAAGTCTCGCATGTGAGGAATTCCGTGCGCAGTATGGCGGCATATATTCTCTCCACCACGTTTTTCAGGTAGGCGAGGGTGCGCTGTTCAGGCTTTATTACGGCTTCCCAGTCCCACTGGTCCACGTAGAGCGAGTGTAGGTTGTCGAGCTCCTCGTCAGCCCTGATGGCGTTCATGTCGGTATAAATGCCATATCCCGGCTCGATGTTGTATTCGGCGAGCGAGAGCCTTTTCCATTTTGCGAGCGAGTGCACCACTTCCGCCTTTGCGTCGCTGAGGTCCTTGATAGGGAATGTGACGGCGCGTTCCACTCCGTTGAGGTCGTCGTTGATGCCGAGTCCTTTCAGCACGAACAGCGGCGCGGTCACTCTTCTCAGCCGCAGTTCCGTTGAGAGGTTTTGTTGGAAAAACTCCTTTATCTGCTTGATGCCTTGCTCAGTCTGTCTCGTGTCGAGCGCGGCATTGTAATCTATAGGTCTGATAATGTTGCCCATACTAATGCTGTTTTTTTAATGCTATTTAAGTTTGCGGGTGCAAAGTTACACATATTCTTTTAATATGCAAGCAAAATTGGCATTTTTTTATGCAAAAAGTAAACATTTCCTTTTCTTCACCTCTCATTATGCTATGAGTTGGAATTAAGAAAGTAGCTAAAATATTAAGGCACGTATGCAAATAAAAATGAGAAAAGATTTTGTGTTTTCGAAAATTATTGCTATCTTTGCATAAGAAAAAAATGATGATTATGAAAAAAGCGTTATATGTGTTGGGACTTGCCTTGGCGGTAATTGTCGCGTTGTCGTCGTGCAGCGACAACGACCGTGAGGAAGCAGGGAAGTTCAAGAGTGTGTTTGATGCGCTGGACTGGGGTGAGGGAACGACGGCATACGTAATAGGACACAAAAGCCCCGACACCGACGCGGTGTGCTCAGCCATAACCTACGCGTATCTGATGAGGGCGTTGGGCTATCAATGCGAGGCGAGGGTTGCGGGGAAGCTGAACAACGAGACGAAGATGGTGCTGGAGAGATTTGGCATTGAAGTGCCAAAGGTGATGACGAGCGCCGAGGGCGAGCGAATGATAATGACAGACCACAGCGATTTGCAGCATGCCATTGAAGGAATGGACAGGGCGAGGATACTGCAGATAATTGACCACCACGCCTTGGGAAGTGCCGTGACGGCGGCTCCGCTCTACTGCCGCATAATGCCCGTCGGTTCGACTTGCACCGTGGTATATACGAGCTTCAAGGATTATGGAGTGACGATAGGCAAGGACATGGCAGGACTGATGCTGTCAGCCCTGCTCAGCGATACTAACAACATGACTTCGACAACGACAAGTGCCTTAGACAGTATGGTGTATGCCGAACTGTTGCCTCTGACGGGCATAACCGACGCGGGAAGATACTATAGTGAGATGTCAGACTCGTTGGCGTCATACTCGGGAATGACCGACGAGGAGATATTCTTCTCCGACTATAAGGATTACGGCGCGGAGTCGGTGGGCAAGGAGATAGGCGTTGCCGTAGTGAACTCGCTCGACGAGGCGGCACAAGCGAGTCTGCGCGGCAGAATGGCGACATTCATGCCTACTGCCTTGGAGGAGAGGAAGAGGGAAATGGTGTTTGCCATGATAGTGAACAAGAGAGACAATTACACTGACATCATCTATTATGGCGACGGTGCGAAGGAAGCAGCCGAGGAGGCTTTCGGCAAATCGGACAAAGGCTACATTAGGTGTAAGGGGCAGCTGTCGCGCAAGAATGATTTCATTCCTGCCATAAGCAAGGCTCTTGTGTCAAGTTTCAGAAGAATACCAGTCATGGCAGATAGCATATTTATTGTTAAACAATGCAAAAACGTCGTAAAAAGGGTGGGTGAATAAATAGAAGGAATTGCAACAAATCCAACGTTTTTTTTGTAGTTTCAGAAATAATGTGTATATTTGCACCAAATTTGAATCGATATGGCAAAGAAATATCTCGACCCGAAGGCAGACATGACCTTCAAGAAAGTGTTTGGCGAGCATCCAGATCTCGTCATCAGCCTGCTTAATGCTCTTCTTCCATTGAAAGAGGGGGAGGAGATTGATACAGTGGAGTATCTTACCCCGGAATTAGTGCCTGAAAACCCACTGCGCAAGTTCAGCATCGTTGACGTGAGATGCAAGGACAGCCGCGGAAGGCAGTTTATTGTGGAGATGCAGATGGTGTGGTCGAGGGAGTTTGAGCAGCGGGTGATGTTCAACTCGGCAAAGGCATATGTCCGCCAACTTAACAGCAAGGAGGAATATCATCTGATAGAACCCGTATATTCACTCAACATTGTAAATGACATTTTTGAGAAGGACATTCCAGAGTATTATCATTATTACAGGATGGTGCACGAGAAATATTCCGAAAAGATGATTGACGGACTTCATCTTGTGTTTGTCGAACTGCCTAAGTTCACTCCGCAAACGATAAGTGAAAAGAAAATGCAAGTACTGTGGCTCAGATACCTTACTGAAATAGAGGAACGTACAAAAGAAGTGCCACAGGAGTTACTCGACAATCCGGAAATAAACAAGGCACTGACAGTAGTGGAGGAGTCTGCATACTCAGACGAGCAACTGCTTGGCTACGACAAGTTCTGGGACATTATCCGCACGGAACGTACATTCTATAATAGTGCGCTCCGCAACGGCTATAAAGAAGGACATGACGCTGGGCATGAGGAAGGAAGAAAGGAAGGCATAGAGGAAGGCTTGGAAAAAGAAAAGCGTGAGACAATCAAGCGTCTAAAAGCTAAAGGCTTTGACATTGCAACGATAGCCGTTGCTACAGGTATGAGCGAAGAGGATGTCTTACGTTGTATATAGACACGCTTTTCCAACAATCTTTGAAACTAACAATATTGGAATATAAAAATATGAAGAAACTACTAATCTTATTCATCGCCCTGAACGCTATTGCCTTCAGGGCTGAAGCACGTGAGAAAATCAATTTCGACAAGGGGTGGAAGTTCGCGCTTGCTGACTCGGCACAGATGTCCAAGGTGCAGTATGACGACTCGTCGTGGCGCACACTCAATGTACCTCACGACTGGGCGATAGAAGGCGACTTCTCGGCATCAGCTCCTTCGGGAAACAGTGGAGGTGCATTGCCAGGTGGAGTAGGGTGGTACAGGAAAAGTTTTGAGGTGGATGCCGCCGACAAGGGGAAGCAGTTCTATATCGACTTCGACGGAGTGTATATGAACGCCACCGTTTGGATTAACGGCACAATACTCGGCAATCGTCCCTATGGCTACAGCTCGTTCCGCTACGACCTCACGCCACACCTGAAGTTTGGAGCGAAGAATGTTGTCGCAGTAAGGGTTGACAACAGCGACCAGCCGAACAGCCGATGGTATAGTGGCTGTGGCATCTACCGCCACGTATGGCTTGTGAAGACCGGAAAAATCCATGTGGCACACTGGGGCACGCATGTGGTGGCTGAGGGCAACAAGGTGAAGATTGACGTTAAGATTGACAATCTTACAGGCATCGACCAGAAGGTTGTAGTCAAAAACAGAATAGTGGACGAAGCGGGGAACACCGTGGGACAGACTCGGAAGTCGTTCACACTGAAAGGCGCAATACCAATGCTCACCATCTATCCACCAAAACCTGTTGACCCTAAGCTGGTTATTGTCAGCTCTGTCGCATCGGTGCGTAAACCGAAACTGTGGTCGTGCGATAATCCTTATATATATAAAGTGGTGACAACGATAGAGCAGAACGGCAAGGTATTGGACACTTTCCTTACCACCACAGGCTTCCGCACTTTCAAGTTCGACGCCGAAAAGGGATTCTCGCTCAACGGCAAGTCGATGAAGATAAACGGTGTGTGCCAACACCACGACCTCGGATGCCTTGGTGCGGCAGTGAACGAAGACGCGCTCCACCGTCAGCTGCGAATACTTAAGGAGATGGGAACAAACGCGGTGCGCTGCTCGCATAATCCGCCTGCACCGGAACTCCTCGCCATGTGCGACACCATGGGACTTATCGTCATGGACGAATCGTTCGACATGTGGCGACGCCGAAAGACCAAGAACGATTATGCACGCTTCTTCGACGAGTGGGCGGAGCGTGACCTTACTGACCTCGTCCTTCGCGACCGCAACCATCCCTCAATACTGATGTGGAGCATTGGCAACGAGGTGCTCGAGCAGTGGTCGTCGGCTGATGCCGACACACTCAGTGCCGAACAGGCGAACTTGATTCTTAACGCAGGCCACGACGCGTCAACCTTGTCGCACGGCACAGAGATGAGTGTCAACTCGCTGCTCTGCAAAAACCTTTGCGACATCATACGACGATTGGACAACACACGCCCCATAACGGCAGGATGCAACGAGCCCGACCCTAAGAACCACCTTTTCAAGAGCGGTGCCCTTGACATCATTGGCTTCAACTATCACCACCAGTGGGTGAAGGACGTGCCGAAGAATTTTCCGGGCAAGCCTTTTATTTTCTCCGAAAGTGTGTCGGCACTGCAGACGCGCGGCTTCTACATGATGCCGAGTGACTCTGTATATACCGCTCCCATTGAATGGTGGTTGCCTTATCAGGACCCGTCGTTCCAGTGTTCAGCCTACGACAACATGCACGCATCGTGGAGCTCCACCCACGAGGAGACATGGGACGTTGTGAAGCACAACGACTTCGTGGGCGGACAGTTTATATGGACTGGCTTTGACTACATAGGTGAGCCAACGCCTTACGGTTTCCCTGCCCGTAGCAGCTATTTCGGCATCATCGACCTTGCAGGCTTCCCGAAAGACTCCTACTATATGTATCAGAGCGAGTGGACCGACAAGCAGGTTCTTCATCTCTTCCCCCACTGGAACTGGCTCGAAGGACAGGACATCGACCTATGGTGCTACTACAACAATGCCGACGAGGTGGAACTCTTCGTCAACGGACATTCACAAGGAGTGAAGGCAAAGAAGGATGCCCACGAATATCACCTCATGTGGAAGGTGAAGTTTGAGCCAGGAGAGGTGAAGGCAGTGGCACGCAAGAACGGCAAGGTGGTGGCTGATAAGACAATACGCACGGCAGGCGCTCCTGCACAGTTGCGCATGACCTCCGACCGAGCTGCGTTTGGCAACAATCCCAATGGCGACAATCTCGCCTTCATCACCGTAGAGGTGCTCGACAAGGACGGAAACCTCTGTCCACGCGCTGAAGACCAAGTGTTCTTCGAGGTTGAGGGCGGTAGAATAGTAGGTGTTGACAATGGCAATCCAATATCCATGGAACGCTTCAAGGACACCAAGCGCAAGGCGTTCCACGGCAAGTGTCTTGTCGTTGTTGCCACCGATGGTGGCGATGTCACTGTAAGGGCAAGAGGCTATCAGTTGGGAATCAGCGAAGTTAAGGTGAAGAAATCAAACTAATAATTATAAAAAAATGAAAAAACTATTAGCAACAACTATTCTTGCCGCCGCCTTCACAATGGCTGGCGCGCAGACCTATCTTGACCCTAACGCCCCGTTGGAGTCGAGGGTACAGGATGCTCTCTCACGCATGACCCTCCACGAGAAAGTGCAGCTGCTGCATGCACAAAGCAAGTTCACTTCGGCTGGTGTGCCACGACTTGGCATTCCTGAGCTCAAAATGGCTGACGGACCTCATGGGTGTCGAGCTGAGATAGAGTGGAACTCGTGGAACTACGCCAATTGGACCAACGACTCTATCGTGGCATTCCCATCGCTCACATGTCTTGCATCGACTTGGAACCGCGACCTCTCACGCCTCTATGGTGACAAGGTGAGCGAGGAGTTTGCCTATCGTGAGAAAGACATAATGCTCGGCCCTGGTACAACGATAGCCCGTTGCCCGTTCAACGGACGCAGCTTCGAATATATGGGAGAGGACCCGTATCTCGCAGGTGAGATGGCGGTGCCATACATTCAGGGCGCACAGAAAAACGGGGTGGCTTGCTGTCTGAAGCACTTCTTCCTCAACAACCACGAGGTGAACCGAATGACGGTCAACGTCAATGTCTCGGAACGTGCTGTGGAAGAAATCTATCTTCCCGCCTTTGAGAAATGCGTGAAAGAGTCAGGGCTTTGGACCATGATGGGTTCATATAACAAGTGGCTCAACGTACACTGCTGCCAA
>JALFCG010000097.1 GCA_022771265.1 Prevotella sp. | reverse complement strand
CTTGACATAGAGATGGGGTCGTTTACCAATGGTATGACTGCCGACAACTCACAGGGCTACAACACCTATTTCCTTGCCGACCCGTTTGAGAAACTCGTCCGTGAGGGAAAAATACCAGAGGCAGTGCTCAACGACAAGGCTGCCCGTGTGCTGCGTACTATCTTCCGCACGGCAATGAATCCCAACAAGGTGCGCGGAAAACTGTGTAGCGACGACCACTATGACGTTTGCCGTCAGGTGGGCGAGGAAGGAATAGTATTGTTGAAGAATGGGAATATTGAAAAATTGAAAGAATCGATACTGCCGATTGACGCTTCTCGCTATAACCGCATACTTGTCGTTGGCGACAATGCAGTGCGAAATATGAGTCAGGGAGGCGGTTCGTCGGAGTTGAAGACCAAGCGCGACATCTCGCCGTTGGAAGGTCTGAAGGCAATCTATGGCGACAAGATAGACTTCGCCCAGGGCTACTATGCGGGGCGTCCGATGTATGCGCATGTTGAGGAACTCGATGCGGCAAAGCAGGCTGAGCTGAAAGCGGAGGCTTTGGAGAAGGCTAAGCAGGCTGACCTCATAATCTTCATCGGAGGCATGAACAAAAACCACCAGCAGGACTGCGAGGGCGGCGACCGCCTTACCTACGACCTCTCCTACGGTCAGAACGAGCTTATTGCTGAGCTTGCCAAGGTGCAGCCAAACATCGTAGCCGTGATGTTTGCAGGCAATCCTTATGCCACGCCTTGGATAGACAAGGTGAAGGCGCTTGTACAGTGCTGGTATCTTGGTTCAGAATCAGGAAAGTCGCTCGCCAACATTCTCTCGGGCAAGGTGAACCCAAGCGGCAAACTGCCAATAACCTTCGCCAAGAATATGATGGACTATCCTTGTTTCCAATATGGAGAGGAAGGCTATCCAGGTGTTCACGACCAGGTCTATTACAAGGAAGGCATTTATGTGGGCTACCGCCACTTCGACACCCGCAAGGTGCAGCCCCGCTTCCCATTCGGCTATGGCTTGAGCTACACCACCTTCAAGTATGGCAAGCCTGCAGTGAAGGCAAATGGAGAGAACTTTGAGGTAACAGTCAGCGTCACTAACAACGGTTCGCGTGAGGGCAAGGAAGTGGTGCAGCTATATGTAGGCGACGTTAAATGCTCGGTTGACCGTCCGGTAAAGGAACTGAAAGGTTTTGAGAAACTCTCACTTCAACCAGCTGAGACCAAGACCGTTACATTTACCATTACCCCTCGTGACCTTAAGTTCTATGACGAGCTGACTCACCAGTGGAAACTGGAGCCAGGAAAGTTCAAGGCGTTCATTGGCGCCAGCGAACTTGACATACGAGGCACAGTGGAGTTTACGTGTATGTAAATCAGAAAAAAACAAAAGAAGCCCCATCAACCGATGGGGCTTCTTGTTATATTAGTAACCGAAGATTTCTTCTGTCGTCAGGTATCTGACAGGACCGAGCTTTTCCAATGCTTTGATGTCCAGTTCGTCCTTGTTACCAAGGATGATGCGAAGGCGAGGTTTACCTACGATGTTTTCCTGCTCGAAGCGTACGATATCGTTGAGGGTGAGCGACGGTAGCGCTTCATAAACTTTCTTGTTGAGGCTTTCGTCAAGCCCAAGGCGCTTCATGGCTACGTAAGCATTCAGCACCTGTGAGCGTGTGATGCGTTCGCTCTGAATGCTCTTAGTGAGGTTTTGCTTGGCAATGTCAAACGCTCCTTGCGACTGCGGTATAGTGTCGATAATCTCGCGGAAGGTGCGGATGCAGTCCATCATTTTGTCGTTTTGTGTGGCAATGAAGTCGATGAAGTTTTCCGTGCCTTCTTTCTTGGTTGGCGGGTTGTAGGAAGCGCTGGCACTGTAGGCAAGGCCTCGGGCCTCACGCAGCTCTTGGAACACGATGGCGTTCATGCCACCTCCGAAATATTCGTTGAAGAGTCGCAGTACGGGATAGGTTTCATCATTCCACTTGCGTCCTTCGTTGCCAATCTCCATCATGTAGATGTTTTTGGCGTCATAGGGAGCTATGACGGTTTCATTGCGGCTTACCTGTTGCAGCACAAATGGCTTGCCTTCTGGTACAGGGAGCAGCTTCTTCGGTGTCTTGTGGTTCTTGGAGAGGATGGCGAGAAGCTCGCTTTCTGTTGATGGGCCGAAGTAGAGCACCTGGTGACTGTATTTGTTCAGACCGCTGATCATGTTGGGCAGCGACTGGGGGTCGGCTGTCTTCAGCTCTTCGTCGCTGAGGTTGAACGTTTGGATATTGTGCTTGCCGTACAATCCGTATTTCTGCAGTGCGGAGAAGCACGACTTCTGTTGCGCCTTTTCGTCCTTACGCGTTTTGGCTACCAATGTCACGTAGTTGTCGTAAGACTGGCGGTCGGCCTTGGCGTGCTGAAGGAAGTCTTCGAGCAGTGCGAGAGCCTGGGGCATGTTTTCGTTAAGGCCTGAGAGGCTTATGCTGAGGCGGTCGCCATTGACGTTTATGCTGTAGTTGCAGGCGAGCTTGTAGAACTCCTGCTTTATCTCGGCAGAGCTCTTCTTGTCAGTGCCAATATAATAAAGGTATTGTGGAACGAGGTCAAGACCTTTCACGTCCTCGCAGCCGAAGTCGTAGAGGAAGGTGAGGTCGAAGAGTCCGTCGGCGGTGTTCTGCTTGTAGAGCACAGGCAGGCCTTGCTTGGTTCTTGTCACCTTCATGTCCTTGTTGAAGTCAACGAACACAGGCTGTATTGGTTCTGCCTTCGAGGCGGTGACATCGGCGAGGAACTGGCTCTGCTTGTCGCGGTTGGCGGGGATGGCGGTGATTTTTGGCTTTTCAATCTTTGCAACGGAGTTGTCAACGCCTTGGCGCTTGAAAACGCATACGTAGTTGTCGCGGAAGTGTCGCTTGACGAACTCGGTCATCTGCTGTTTGGTAATGCCGTTGATGCGGTCCATGCGTCCCACGGCAACTTCCCATGGCCTGCCACTGACGAACGACTGTACGAACTTGTCGGCGCGGCTTTCGTTGTCGATGAGCGACTGATAGTATTCGAGCTTCATGTTGTTTTTCACTGAAGGCAGGAGGTCGTCAGAGAACTCGCCACGCTTAATCTTTTCCAGTTCTGCAAGAATGAGCGACTTGACTTCCTCAAGTTTCTGTCCCTCGTTAGGCAATCCGAAAATGATGAAGGCGGAATAGTCGGTCATTGTTTCCGCAAAAGCCTGTACCGCTTGAACTTTCATTGGCTGCTCAAGGTCGAGTTCCATTATTCCAGCCTTTCCGTTGGCAATCATCTTGCTGAGCACGTCGAGGGTGTCGGTTGAGAGTTCCGCCTGACCGCCGAAGCGCCATGCCAGCATCACGTTCTCTGCTTCCTGTCCGGTGACCGAGCTGTCCCTTGGAGTGGTGATAGGAGCTAACGGCGCGAATTCCGGGCGTGAGAGATTCTTGTTAGGCTGCCAGTCGCCGAAGTAACGGTCAATCTGTGCTATCACCTTGGCGGGGTCGAAGTCGCCTGACATGCAGATGGCAATGTTGTTAGGCACATAGTAGCGCTTGTAATAGTTTTCAATGTTAACTATCGAGGGGTTCTTAAGATGGTCCTGTGTGCCGATTACGGTCTGTGTACCATAGGGATGGGTGGGACAGAGCAGCTTGCAAAGGGCAGTGAAACTCTTCTCCATGTCCCTTGCGAGCGACATGTTGTACTCCTCGTAAACCGTTTCAAGCTCGGTGTGGAAGCCTCGTATGACAGCGTTCTTGAATCTGTCGCTCTGTATCTTCAGCCAGTTTTCCACCTCGTTTGAAGGTATGTCCTCAGTATAGCAGGTCACGTCGTTTGAGGTGTAGGCGTTTGACCCCTGTGCTCCGATGCTTGCCATGAGCTTGTCGTACTCATTGGGAATGTTGTATTGTGCAGCCAGTTGCGACACTGAGTCAATCTCGTGGTATAGCTTCTTACGCGTGTCAGGGTCTTTCTCCTTACGATACACCTCAAAGCGGGCGCGGATGTCATCGAGCAGCGGTTTCTCCTTCTCGTAGTCGGAGGTTCCGAAATGGGTTGTGCCCTTGAACATAAGGTGCTCGAAGTAGTGGGCAAGACCAGTCGTCTCTGCTGGGTCGTTGCGGCTTCCTGTGCGCACGGCGATGAACGTCTGGATGCGTGGCTTCTCCTTGTTGACTGAGAGATACACCTTCATTCCGTTGTTCAAGGTGTAGATCTGTGAATTCATCAGGTCGCCTTTGACGGTCTGATACTTGTAGTCCTTTGCCATAGCCGTTGACAATGCCAACAATGAGCAAAGGACAAACAGTAGCCTAATTTTCTTCATTCTTTCTTCTGTTTTTTGTTTATGGTATAATATTCTTCAAGAATTCATTCAATGTCTCTTGACTAACGTCGCCGAGAGCGTATTCCTTCTCCGCGTCGTTGGCTACGAGGCTTTTCCATGCCTTCGAGGCTTCTTCGCCTTTGGTGATAATCATTTCCGCATCCTCGTCGGTGATGGTGTCGAGGTTATAGTAGTCGAGGGCGAGTCGGTAGGCGTAGTTCCACCTGTATTCACCATAGAGGGAATTGATGGACTGGAACCTGCGTTCCACCTCTTCTGTCGTTGTCAGCTTGCCTTCGAGAATGTCGTGACCTACTTGTTCCACTTCGCTCCTTGGTGCTATGAGTCCCGACAGGTCGGTCCATTCACCAGTGCCCGTGGAAGAGGAAGGCAGATGTAGCGGTGACGATTTCATTGTCTCGCCGAGGAACATCTCGATGGCTTGTCCGTAGCGGTCGATACCTTTTCGTGCCGACGAAGGCATGATGTCGATGCCGTTGGCTGAAAGGCTTATGCTGTCGGTACAGGAAGTGTCGTCCAAGGCAGTGGAAAGGATGTGGCGTGCTTCTACCGCCTGTTGTATGACGTAAGGACTGAGCCAGTCGGTGTTGACGATGCTAATGCGGTTTCTCAGAGGTCTTCGGTCGCGCTTTTTCCATTTGGCGGTGTCGCGGTAAGTGCCAACGGTGGCAAGGTTGCAGCCAGGGACGAGCCATGTCGTCGTTCCGTCGGCTATGACGTAGGAGAACGGGAACTGGCTCGTGTCGGGGTGGGTCATAATCTTACCCATGCACATGGAGAATGCACCTATCGTGGCAGGCATTAGGATGTGTGCCCCGCTGGCAGTCTTTGAGCCGCGTTGTAGAGTGCCGTAGTGAATGGGACCCATTTTGTAGGCGTGGTTGCTGTAGTTGGTGGCTGAGCCGGCATTGTAGAATGAGGTTTCCACACCGATGAGCAGCGAAGACTTGTGGTGGCTCACCGAGAACGGTCCGCAGAAGGCTGCGCAAGCCTCGCCGTTGTCCATGTGTGAGTTGGCGAAGAACAGGCTGCTTTCAGCCGAAAAACCTTTTCCTATGTGGCAAGTCTCCCCGATGAAGCAGTTGTCGAGCTTTGCCCCGTCAAGAATTGATGAGCCTGCTTGGACAATAGTGTTCTCGCATATCACGTCGTGTCCGATATAAACACTTGCTTCCGCGCAACTCTTTAGTGTTGAGTCGGTTATGCGTGACGCCCCGTTTATTTCGCAGTCGTCGTCGATGATGCAGTTGACTATTTCCCTCGTGTTGGCAATCTTCACCCTGAAGCCTATCGTCCCTCGTTCGGGCAGGTTCTTGTTGACGTGTTTCTCTACCAACTGCCTGATGGAGTCCGCCAGTTCGTGGTCGTAAGCCGATTGTATCATGAAAGCTGTCATCTGCGAAGTCAGTGAGTCATAGACTATGACATTTGGTTCGCCAGCCTCGTTCAGCACAGCCACTTGGTTTGCCTGTCCGAAGTAAGCACCTTCTGTTGTGGTAATCATTCCGACATTGGTGATGACACATTCCTCGCCTATGTCGTAGCGGCTGATGTAGTTGCCAACGTTTTCAATCAGGCAGTTGTCGCCGATAGTGACATCATGGAGTGCGGCGCGGCAAATTCCAGTATGCCGCGCGAATCCCTTGTCGATGGTCACCGACTTGTCAAACACTCCGAGAGTCACTTCCCCGTAGAAGTCAACATCCCTTATGTGTTCCGGCGAAAATTCTTCCGCCACGTTGATGCCTGTCCAGTCGTCGGCGTGGCATCCGTTTTTTTCGAGAATCTCAATCTCGTCAATTGTAAGGCTGCGCATTCTTCATTGACTTCGTTCATTCTTCATTGACTTCGTACAGGAAGTCATTGTATGGATATTTCTGCACATGCAGTTCGCGAACTTTTTTATAAAGAGTGTCGCGAAGCTCGTCGATGTTTTGCTTCTCGCGGGCAGAGATGAACAGGCAGTTGTCGTTCATCCGTGCCATCCAGGTGTGCTTGAGGTCGTCGAGAGTAGCGTTTTCCTTGGTCGTGGGAGTGAGGTCGTCAGGTTCCTTTTCAATCCAGGTGTAGGCATCGATTTTGTTGAACACAATCATCGAAGGCTTGTCGGCACAACCGAGGTCGGCAAGGGTTTTTTCCACTACCTTTATCTGGTCCTCAAAGTCTGGGTGGGAGATGTCAACGACGTGTAGCAGAAGGTCTGCTTCGCGCACCTCGTCAAGTGTCGATTTGAATGAATCGACAAGGTCGGTGGGCAGCTTCCTGATAAAGCCCACGGTGTCGGCGATAAGGAACGGCAGGTTGTCGATGACCATCTTTCTCACCGTGGTGTCGAGGGTCGCGAACAGCTTGTTTTCTGCAAATACCTCGCTTTTCGACAGAAGGTTCATTATTGTCGATTTGCCCACGTTGGTATAGCCCACGAGAGCCACACGTATGAGCCTTCCTCGGTTTTTCCTCTGTGTGGTTTTCTGCTTGTCAATCTCCAGCAGTCTCTGTTTAAGCAGTGTTATGCGCTGTAGTATTATTCGACGGTCCATTTCCAGCTGGGTCTCTCCCGGTCCTCTCAGTCCCACACTGCCCTTGCCGCCACCGCTGCCCGATCCTCCACCTTGTCTTTCGAGGTGGGTCCACAGTCGTTGCAGTCGCGGTAGCATATATCGGTGTTGCGCAAGTTCAACTTGCGTCTTTGCCTCTGCAGTTTGTGCACGCATGGCAAAGATGTCGAGTATGAGTGACGTTCGGTCGAGAATCTTTACCTGTAAGGCTTTCTCGATGTTTCTTATCTGTTTGGCTGACAGCTCATCGTCGAAGATGACCATTCCCACTTCGCGTTCCTGGTCTTCCTCGTCCTTGATGAATTGTCTTATTTCGTCGAGTTTTCCTTGTCCGACATAAGTCACCGAGCTTGGTCCGTTGAGTCGTTGGGTAAACCGTCTCACGGTCACTGCCCCAGCCGTATCGGCAAGAAATTCCAGTTCGTCGAGATATTCCTTTGTCTTGGCCTCGTCCTGGTCTTTGGTTATAAGTCCCACAAGAACAGCAGTCTCAGCCTTTGCTTCTGAAATAACAAATTCCTTCATTCAATCACTTTAATGCATTAAAACGGTGCAAAAATACCATTATTTATCGATAAAACCAAAAAAAGACATGAAAAAGTTTGGAGCTTTGGAAGAAAAGTACTATTTTCGCAGTCAAAATGAGGAAGGTAAGAAGATTATTAACCGCATTTTGCACTTTTGTGACTTTACTTGCCGTGACATCGTGCAGCAACGAAGAGGAGACTTTCTTCTTCGACGAGAATGGCGTGCCCACAGCCACGGCACAACAGCGCATCTCCGACGAACAGTTCAAGGCGATGGTCAACGGCAACGGATGGGTTGAAACCGCAACCCACGAGATTTTTTCCAACGGCGACTACGACAAGCGCGACTACTGGGAGGGCATGGACACTGCGGCTGGTCCTTCACGCTATTGCCTGAAGGGCGACACCATCAGCGAATACATCTTCCTCGACTGTCTGCCAAAGATGGGTAGCAACGTGAGGCGTATGCGTTACGACGCTTCAACCAACACTGTGTATGCTGACAACAAGATGGTGCTCAGAATCATTTCCGTCAACAATGGTTGGATGCAGGCTGTCAAGCTCGGAGGCTTGGCGTTCAAGCAGCGCTCAAAGTCACAGTCGCTATATTTCTACGTCACCCTACGCCGTATGTCGGATGCTGAACGGAAGGACATCGAGGAATATGAATAATACAAATCTTCAGGGAAATCTATTTTTCCTTCAGCTTTTCCAGATATTCGCTGGGCGACATGCCGAACTCTTCCTTGAACACCTTGGTGAAGTATTTCGGGGTGGAGAAGCCGACGCGCATGCCGAGCTCCATGACTTTGATGTTAGGGTCCTGGCGCGCTATTCGGCATGCCTCTTTCAGACGCACCGAGGTGATGAAGTTTGAAATGTTCTGTCCGGTGATGGCTCGTAGCTTGTTGTAGAGCGACGACGAGCTAAGGCACATGTCGCGGGCGAACGACTCGCGGTCGTAGTCGTCGATATGTGCTTTTACGCATTCTATTGCCCGTTTGATGAACACCTCGTCGGGGTTGCTGTAGTGTTGTTCTGCCACCTCATATTCCGTCTGTGAACTGAAGCGGTCGCGTATGCGGCGGCGGTTGGCAATGATGTTGTCAACGCGCAGGCAAAGGTCGTTGATGCTGAATGGTTTTATGATATACTCGTCGGCTCCTGCCTCGAAGGCAACGTTGCGGTCCTTGTCGTTAGTCTTTGCCGTCAGCATCACCACAGGCAGCTGTCCGTAGTCGGCCGACTGCTTGATTACTCGTGTCAGCTCTATGCCGTCCATGACTGGCATCATCACGTCGGTGATTACGATGTCCAGCTCCTGTCGTTGTATTATGTACCATGCTTGCTGGCCGTTACGTGCCGTCGCCACGTTGTATTTTTTCCTAAGCAGTCGTGCCATCATTTCCAGAAGTTCAGTGTTGTCCTCCACTATCAGCATTGTGTAGTCCTTGCTTTCAGTGTCATCTGCTGTTTCGCCTCCTGCCAATGTTGTCTGTGGCAGTGTGGCACTGATGTTTTCAATGGTAATCTCGTCAGTGGTTTTTTCCGCAATCTCTTCTTCCCTGTAGGCTTCCCTCTTGACAGGAATGTCGATGGTGAACCTGGTGCCTTCTCCCACATGGCTCTGACAGTCGATAGTGCCATGATGCAGTTCGGTGAGGTCGCGTGTCAGTGATATGCCTATGCCTGTTCCCGTAGTGTTCAGTTTTCGGTAGTCGCCGTCGAGGAAACGTGTGTAAAGCTTTTTCAGGTTCGACTTTGAGATGCCTATACCCTCGTCTTCCACCACAAGCCTTGCCTTTCCTCCATGGTTTTCGAGAGCCACCATTATGCGTCCGCCTTCCTTGTTGTACTTCACTGCGTTCGACAGGAGGTTGTAGATGATTTTGTCGAGTTTGTCACGGTCGAAATAGGCTTTGTCGAGAGTCGGTTCGATGTTTGTGGTAAGGACAATTTTCTTTTGGGTGGTCATTGGCATGATGTTCTCACATTCGGTAGCGACAAATGCCGAGAGGTTGCCTTCCGCCACCTTCAGCTTCAGTTGTCCTGCCTGTTGCTTGCGCACTTCGAGAATCTGGCGCAACAGTCGGGTAAGGCGGTTGATGTTGTTCTTGATGATTGTGTAGTTGCTTTCAAACTGCGGTGCCTGGTTTTGTATCTCGTCTATTGACGACGAGATTACCGTTAGCGGGGTGAGCAGCTCGTGGGTGATGTTGGTGAGTATGACAGTCATCTGAAGGCGGTTGCGCGTCTTGATGTAATTCCTGTACCAAAGCACGAGCAGGTAAACGCATAATGCTCCTATGAGGATGTAGATTATTGTTGCCCACCATGAGAGATACCAGGGCGGGAGCACGATGATTTCGATGGAGTAGGGCAGCTCGGTCCATGTGCCGTAGCTGTCGGACGCCTTGACGCTCAGGCGGTAACTGCCCGGAGGCAGGCTCTCGAAGTATGCCCTTCTCATGTTTGCGTCGGTGTAGTGCCAGTTCTTGTCGTTGTTAAGTTTGTATGCATACTTGGTTTGGTTCTCGTTGTTGTAGGTGAGGAGCGAGAACACGATGGCAAAGCGTTCCGTCGATGCCGGGATGACAATTTTTTTTGTGAACAACGGTGTTTCTTCTGAAATCCTGACACGTAAGGCAGAGTCAATCTTTTGGTATTGCCTGCCTCCGACTATGATGTCAGTCACAACAAGTCTTTGTTGCATTTTCCTTCCGTTTTCCTTGAGGTTTTCTGCGTCGAAAGCGAATAATCCGCCTTTAGCTCCGAAATATAAGGTACTTCCAAGCTTGAATGTCGAGTTGGAGCAGAACTCATAACCGTTGTTGTCACCGTCCTTGGCGAAACTCGTTATGGTGGGTAAGGTTCCTCCTTCGTCGAATGTCAGTCTGACGAGTGAACGCTCGGAAGCAATCCAGAGATGTCCGTTGTTGTCTTCGTTTATGGAAAACGCCTTGTCGCCCTCAATCATGTATTGTCTGTTGACGGGAGTGAAACGGTCACTCTCCTTGTCGAGCTTGAGCAGTCCGCCACTGGTTGATATTGCCCAGATGTTTCCCGAAGCGTCAGCATGGCATTGCTCAATGTCTTCCACTGGCAGTCGGCCGTTTTTGGGAGCATAATGGTGGTAGCTGAAGTCGCCTTTACGGGTTATTCTGATTATTCCTTCATTGTCGGTTGCCACCCAGATGTTGTGGTCCTTGTCCTCGGTGATGCCTCTCACGTCACATATAGTGAAGTCGCTTTTGCCTTCTTTCATAGACAAGAGCCTTCCCGTGCCGTCCTTGTATCTTATTGACAGACAGGACCGTTGGCCAATCCAAAGTGTGCCGTCGCTTGACTTGTATAATGTGTTGACATAGTTGTCTTTGATGAAGGGAGAGTCGATGACGTAATGTGAGCGGCACTTGCCTTCCTTGGTCATCTGCATCAGTCCGTGACCGCCGCTTGCCATCCACAGGTCGCCGTTGTCGTCGGAGGCGATGGCGTGGACTGTTGACCTGACAAACAGCGGGTCGGCTGTATTGATGGCGGTAAGTTGTTCGTTGCACGTCATGATTCCTGTCTCAACGTCGTACCTCACGAGGCCTGACGGTAGCAGTCCTGCCCATACGGTCTTGCCGTCGGCAGTGAATATCGACTTAACGCTGCTTTTCTTGTCAGGTAGGGGCATCAGGCGGAAAGGAGACGGCTTGGTTGTAAGGTGGACAATACCGTCGCTGACGGTCGAAATCCAGATGTCCCCGTCTTTGCTCATTATCAGGTCGTTGCTTTGGCTGATGTCCTGTCGTGCCAGGTCCTGAAGTTTTATGAATCTCCCGGTATCGTCGGGAGTCACGGTGTAAAGACCTTCGCGGCAAACGGCCATCATGGTCCCGCTTTCTTGGTCTTCGACTATGCGGTAGAAGTAGTTTGTCAGTCCCGGTTGTTTCCACCGGTGTATCTTGTCGCTGTTAGGGTTCTGTGGCTCGTCCAGTCTTTCTATGCCGTGCCCCCATGTGCCTATCCAGAGTCGTCCCTTGCTGTCAAACGTCAGCGAGTAGGCTGAGTTGAGATGGTTGCGCTGCGGGTATCTGTAAAACGTTTTTGTCCCAGGCTTGAATCTGAACAGTCCTGTAGCCCATGTGCCGATGTATATGTTTCCCTTTTTGTCCTCTGCTATAGCCTTCACGCTGTAATAGTCGCTCTCGCTCTTTTTTCCGTCAGGGTCGATTGTGGTTATGTCCTCAACGTTATAGTTTACAATAATGTCGTTTTTCTCGTCGTATAGCGACAAGCCCCCGTCGGTGCCTATCCACACTCGCCCCTCGTGGTCGGTAAAAAGGGTGTAGATGATGCGCTGGTTGTTCTTGGGCAGGTCGTAGGTCTTGAATGTGTTCCACCTCTTGTCGTAGCACACCAGCCCGTTACGTGTTCCTAACCACACCCTGTTCCGATGGTCTTCGGTAATGCAGTTGATGGTGTTGTTTGGCAGGAGCTTGGGTGAATAGGCATTGCTTCGGAATGTTTCCATGGAGTAGCCGTCATATACCTTCAGTCCGCCTTCTGTTCCTATCAGGAGCAGTCCGTGACTGTCAAAGTAGATGCAACGGTAGTTTTCTGCATGAGTAGCCGGTACATTGGAAATTACTCTGTAGTTTAGAGAATCCGCCATGGCCTTGCCTATTATTATAAATAAGGTGAAGACTAAGGCGATTGTTTTATTAGTCATATTGTAGGTTTTTTGTTTACGTTTGCAAATTTAAGAAAAAATAGCCGAAATGCCAAATTATTATAGTTGAAAAAATGCCTTTAAGCTACTAATATTCGTTATTTTCCAACAATTATCATTTTGTGTACCCTCAATTCCTAATAATTATACCCTGTCGTTAACAACGATTATGTACTTTTGCAACCGTTAAAACTTTAAGAAACGACTAACACGTAACAATAATTACTGAATTATGAAACATTTTCGAATATTCACGTTATTGCTTTTCGCCATGCCTTTAATGACAATGGTGGAAAACGAGGATAATGTACCTATTATTGGTCTGGACAGCACAAGGCTTAAAACACTATTTCAGATCTTGTAGGGTGCATGCTATTATATAATAATGTGGTAATAATCAAGAATAATAATCAATCAAACTAAAAACAGATTATATGAAAAAGAACGATGTTTATCTACAAGTGTCATCAAAGAGATTCCTCTTTGCCATGGCATTGGCAGCAGGCTGTTCCCTGTTGCCGCAGATGACAAAAGCTGAGACTGCCATTCAGGCCGTTCAGCAAGTGGGGGGGGTGACTGGACAAGTTACCGACAAGAATGGTGAGACCATTATTGGTGCAACCATTAAAGTCGTAGGAACCCAAAATGCTACTGTTACCGACCTTGACGGAAACTTCAAAGTCAACGCTAAGCCGGGTCAGACAATCGAAGTAACCTACATTGGCTACAAGACACAAACAGTGAAAGTAGGCAAGGGACCATTGAAGATTGTCCTCGAAGATGACACTCAGGTGCTCAACGACGTGGTAGTGGTAGGATACGGTACGATGCGTAAGAAGGACTTGACCGGTTCTGTTGTTCAGATCAAGCCTGAAAAGCTCGCCGACCAGAACCCAGGTTCTGTTCAGGACCTTCTCCGTGGTACACCAGGTCTTCAGATTGGTTTCGACTCTTCTGCAAAGGGTAGCGGCGCTTCCATCCAGCTCCGTGGTCAGAACTCACTCTACACCGAAGGTAGCCACAACTCACCGCTTATCATTCTCGACGGAATGCAGTTCAACGGCGAACTTTCGGAAATCAACCCTGACGATATCGCACAAATCGACGTGCTGAAGGACGCTTCCTCTGCTGCCATCTATGGTGCAAAGGCAGCCAGCGGTGTTATCATCATCTCTACAAAGAAAGGTAAGGTAGGAAAGCCAGTCATCAACCTGACTGCCAACTTCGGTGCCAACACAAAGGCACAGTATCGCGACGTGTTCTCACCATCAGAGTATATGAAGTATCGTGAGGACTGGTTCAAGGCAACTACCTATGGCTATGGCGAAGACGGCAAGTGGGGCTACTACGGCAAGGACAGCAAGATTCCAGTAGGCTATTACGACCACTATAACACAGTAAGTGATACAGACTCTTGGGCAAAGAACGGTCCGAAGACCCTTGGCGACGGCGAAAGCCTTGAGGCTCTCTACGCACGCCGTATGGGACTCGACGGCGACGCTTCACTCCTTGGCCAAAACTATCTTGCAGGCAAGACCTACGACTGGAACGACGCTGTATTCCAGACAGGTTTCATCCAGGACTACAACGCCAGCATCTCAGGTGCCACCGACAACCTCAACTACTACATGAGCTTCGGCTATCTGAACAAGGAAGGCGCCATTCAGGGCGACGAGTACAAGGCATACCGCGCAAGCATGAAGATTAACGCGAAGATTACCGATTGGCTTGAAATGGGTGCCAACGTAAACTTCCAGGACCGTAACGACGTTTCGAGTGCAGTGCCTCTCGGCAGCAACTACTGGGACAACAACCAGTTGCGCCAGTCGCCATACTCTCTCCGTTTCGACGAGAACGGCAATGAGGTACAGTATCCTACCAGCGGCAACCCAACCAACGGAGGCTACAACTATCATTTCAACGACATGTACGACGACCTTGACAAGGGCTACACCGTGCTGAACACCATTTTCAACGCAAAGGTGACCATGCCTTACGGCTTTACTTATTCGTTCAACATCGCTCCACGCTACCAGTGGTTTTACGACCGCTACTTCATGTCGGCAGAACTGCCTAACAGCGACCCTGCAGGACGTGGTGTAAACCGTAACACTTCAAAGACGTTTGACTGGACTCTCAACAACACCATCACTTGGGACAAGACTTTCGACAAGCATCACTTCACCGTGACTCTCGTTCAGGAGGCAGAGGAGAACCGCTACTGGTATGACGAGATCCACGCCCGCAACATCACTCCTACTGACGCTCTCGGATTCCACTATGTTTCAGGTGCCAACATGGAGCAGAGCTCTATCTACACCAACGACACACACTCAAGTGCTGCAGCCTACCTCGGCCGTCTGTTCTACAGCTACAACGACCGCTACATGTTCACCGGTACTATTCGTCGCGACGGTTATTCAGCATTCGGTTCAAACAACCCATGGGCTACATTCTGGTCGGTCGGCGGCAGCTGGGTATTCTCAGAGGAGAAGTTCGTCAACCTGCCTTGGCTCGACTATGGTAAGCTCCGCGTGTCATACGGTACCAACGGTAACCGTTCGTTAAAAGACACCTACCTCGCACTTTCTAACCTCTCTAACGGCGGTGTGATGGGTTACTATCAGAATACCTCTCAGGCTGTACTCCAGGCCCTTCAGATTAGCCGCCTCGGCAACCCGAACCTCGAGTGGGAGAAGACCACAGCCTACAACGTAGGTCTTGACTTCACCGTTCTCGACTATCGTCTCACCGGTAGCATCGAGTGGTACTACAAGAAGACCCACGACATGATTATGAACCAGCGTCTGCCAAACTTCACCGGTTTCTCAAGCATCACTACAAACCTTGGTGAGGTGACCAACTCAGGTATTGAAATCACCTTGAACTCAACAAATATCAAGACTGAGGATTTCACATGGAACACCTCTGCAGGTTTCTCTTACAACAAGAACACCATCAAGCATCTCTACTATGAGTATGACGAGGATGGCAACGAAATCAACGATACAAGCAACGGCTGGTACATCGGCAAGCCTGTAGGCGAGATTTGGGACTATGAGGTTGATGGCATCTGGCAGATTGACGAGGCTGATCAGGCTGCACTGGTTAACCAGAAGCCTGGTGACCCGAAGGTTATCAACCACTACACCGAGGACGACAAGATTCTCGACGATGGCACCCGCGTGGCTGTCTATAACGACAAGGACAAGGTATATCAGGGCACAACAGCTCCTCCTATCTACTGGAACCTCCGCAACGACTTCACCTTCCTTAAGGACTGGTCGTTCTCGTTCTCACTCTATTCTTACATGGGCCACAAGAGCCGCGCCGGCTACTACCTCAACGGCGACAACTCTGGTTCAATGTTCACCAACGGTTGCAACACCTACAAGAAAGAGTACTGGACACCAGAGAACCCAACCAACGACTACGCCCGTCTGAATGCAGTAGGCCCAAGCGGCGCTACTGGCGTGAACAAGGTTTACAACCGCAGCTTCGTCCGTCTGGACAACATCACACTCGGTTACACCATCCCACGCAAATATACACAGAAGCTGGGCATCGACAAGGTTCACCTCACTGCTACTGTAAACAATGTCTGCACATTCGACAGCTGGGAGTATGGCGATCCTGAGACAGGCGGATTCTCTAACCGTCAGTTCCAGTTCGGTATCAATGTTACACTCTAATTAAATAATTACGACAATGAAACAATATATGAAAGCAATATACAGGAGCAGTTTTGTTATGGCAGCTGCTGCATCATTGACCGCCTGCTCCGACTCGTTCCTTGAGCAAGACCCCTTGTCATTCTACGAGCCAACAACAACTTATTCAACAGAGGCAGGTCTGCAGTCTGCGCTCACCATGTGCGACAAGCAGCTGAAGACCTACATCCTCGACGGTAACTGGAACAATGTTGGTCTTGCCACCAACTACCTCATGTCAGACGTAAGCATGTATGCCAAGACCGACATGGGCGGCGGCTTCCAGGACAACTTCGACGCCAAGCTGACTCCTACGTCAGGAATGGGCGGCGGTGGCGACGGCAACTACATGCAGCGCTTCTGGGACCAGGGCTTCAACATGGTAAAGTATGCCAACTCTGTGCTCTCTTACGTTGACCAGGTGGAAGGACTCGACGAGAAGATCAAGAACGCCTACAAGGGTCGCGCTTATTTCCATCGTGCCTATGCCTACTACAACCTCACCCTCCAGTTTGGCGATATTCCACTTATCACCAAGCTCATGACCACTCCAAAGCAGGACTACAAGTCATGCAGCAAGGAAGCCATCTTCCAGATGCTCGTTCACGACCTGGAGTTCGCTGCCACAAACGTGCCTTCACAGCGTGATATGGAATACATCGGTATGGTGAACCAGGAGGCTTGCATGCACTTGCTCGTAAAGTGCTACCTCGCGACAGGACAGTATGACAATGCTGAGAAGGTGGCTACCGACCTCATCAATAACCATGGTCTGAAACTCATGACAGAACCTTTCGGAGAGTGGGTGCCTTCAGGTTGTGAGACCACATGGAAGGTGACACGTAACGTCGTTTGGGACCTTCACCGTACACCAAATATCTGCAACCCTGCAAACAAGGAGACAATCATGCCTATCATCAACTCCAACGACCAGAACTTCACCACATACAACGTTATGCGTGCGATGTTCGCTCACTGGAGCAATAGCGTAATCCGCGACCCTCACGGATTGGCAGGCCCCGGCTCAAACTATGCCCGCAACAATGCCAACTACGATGAGACTCTCGACTGGGTGCGCGCTGCCGGACGTGGTATCGCCTTGAACCGTACTTCATATCACTATAACAAGACCATCTGGAGCTACGACGGCGAGACCGACTGGCAAGACCTGCGCCACAACCGCGAAGTGGGTAACTGGATGGAAATGGAAGACTTCAAGTACAACAACCCGAAGTCAGACTTCTACGGAAAGAACTATCAGCTTTACGCAACGGAAGACTACGTGAAAGACGGCAAGGTGCTCGTGAAGAAGGGCGACATTCTCTGCTCCGACACCATCCGCAGCTGGTATCCTACACCTCTCTACCAGCTCTACATCCTCGACGAGGTTAACGAGGCTAACCTTGGTGCCAACCAGTTCCAGGGTGCTTCCGGTAAGGGCTGCAACGGCGACGTTTACCTGTTCCGTCTTGCCGACACCTACCTCCTCCGTGCTGAGGCACGTTTCTACAAGGGCGACGTGACAGGAGCTGCACAGGATGTCAACGCAGTGCGTGCCCGCGCCAATGCAAAGAAGATGTACACCACAGTCACCATCGGCGACATCATGGACGAACGTGCCCGTGAGCTGTACCTCGAAGAGTTCCGTCAGGCAGAGCTCTGCCGCGTGTCATGGTGCTTGGCTAAGAGTGGCCGTCCCGACGAGTGGGGCGAGACCTACGACCTCAACACATGGGACAAGCAGGAAGGCACCGACCTCAGCGGCGGTAGCTACTGGTACAAGCGCTGCACACGCTACAACGTGTTCAACCAGCCTTTTGGTAAGGGAGCACAGGGCAGCCAGACCTTCGAGTATAAGATCAACAAGCACAACCTCTTCTGGCCGGTTCCAAACTCAGCCATCACTGCCAACAACAAGGGTACACTCCGCCAGAACTACGGTTACGACGGCTACGATGCAAACATCGAAATGTGGACCAACTGGGAGGATGCTGACGCTGACCAGTAATTGAAATTGTAAAAGAGGGTTAAGGAGTGTGGAGAGAGTTAGGCATATTTGCTGACTTATATTTATTATCAACGTTATTCATACTCATCTCTCCACACCTCCATCGCCCTCTTTTCACTATAAAGTCCCCATCTGGTCCATAAAAGGCACTGGATGGGGATTATCTTTTTTTTTCTCTGTTTTTCTTGGTTATTATCCGGAAATGGGGGATCTTTGCACATTATTACAATATAAATATGAAAAGACTGACAACAATTGTGGCAGCTCTACTCGTGCTGCTCGCTCCGGCTCTCGGAGCAAAGAAAGCGAAAAAGACGGTTGAGACCGACCGACAGTACTGGTGCCGACAGGCATACAAAATGGCTCAGCCTGTGCTCGAAAACATGGCTAAGGGCGAACTGCAGAAGAACATGCAGACAGAGTTCAGCCCCTCGTTCGACTCCCGCGACAAAAGAGTGGTGTATATGGAGACCTTCGGACGACTGATGGCTGGCATTGCACCTTGGCTCACACTGCCCGACGACGACACTGCCGAGGGACAACAGCGCCGACAGCTGCGCGAGTGGGCTTTGGCAAGCTATAAGAACAGTGTTGACCCGCAGTCGGGCGACTACCTCTGCTGGGGCGTGGCAGGACAGAACCTTGTAGATGCCGCATACATTGCCGAGAGTTTCCTCCGTGCCTACGACCAACTGTGGGTGCCACTCGACGAGGTGACAAAGCAACGCTACATTAAGGAATTCCAGAAACTCCGTTCCATCGACCCACCATATACCAACTGGTTCCTCTTCTCTTCAACCATCGAGAGTTTCTTGGCAAAGGCTGGGGCGCAGTACGACGAGTTCCGCGTGAACACAGCCTGCCGCAAGGTGGAGGAATGGTATGTCGGCGACGGATGGTATGCCGACGGACCGGTGTTCGCCTTCGACTACTACACGAGCTATGTGTTCCATGCCATGTATCTTGAGACACTGCAGGCTATGGTGGATGCCAAGGCAAACACACGCCTTGACTACAAGAAATACCACGACCGCGCCTTGAAGCGAGCACAGAAGTTCTCGATCATTCTGGAACGTTTCATCTCGCCCGAAGGCACTTTCCCTGTTATCGGCCGATCAACGCCATACCGCCTTGCCGCCATGCAGCCCTTGGCTCTGATGGCATGGTATCAGAAGTTGCCCAAGGATCTGGGCAACGGACAGGTGAGGGCAGCCTTGACAAAGGTGATGCACAGAATGTTCGACATTCAGCAGAACTACAACGAGGGTGGCTATCTGACCATCGGCTTCTGCGGATCTCAGCCAGAGACCGCCGACTGGTACACCAACAATGGTTCGCTCTATATGACCTCGCTGGCGTTTATGCCTCTCGGTCTTCCTGCCGACCACGACTTCTGGACTTGTCCTGCCGAGCCTTGGACGCAAGTGAAGGCATGGGGAGGTCAGGCGTTCCCGAAGGACCACCGTTGGGCTGACGACATACAGACAAAAGACAAGTGGTAAGACCAACTGAACAGACAATGGTCACGACCGTATCATACCTATGGTACAGTCGTGACCATTGTCGTTGGTACAAGTGTGTTCATACCCGTTGGAACAAGTGTCTCAAAGGGCTTGGAGTAAGTTTTTACTTCTTGGGCTTCTTGCTGAAACGATAGGCCACGTGGAACATCACGTAGCGCGGAAGGGTGTTGCTCCAGGTCTCAGTGCGGCCTTGGGCGTTTATGGTGCGTGTGACATTGTTAAGATTGCCAAGGAGGTCGAAGCCGTCGAGCATGCAGACTATGCGCCCTTTGAGCATGGAGCAGGAAAGACGGGCGTTCCATACGAGGTCGTCGGTGTTCAACTGACTGCCTTCGTAGCCACGGCGACCATACATAGTAAGGTCGGTGGTGAACTGGAAATTCAGCGGCAGCTTAAGGGTGGCGGTGAAACCGTAGTTATAGTCGAAGGCACTGATGCGGCTGAAGTTGTCGCGCGTGCTTGTCACGTTGCGCCAAGTGCCGTTGGCCTTCACTCCCACCTTTGAAGAAGCACCGAACTTATAGTCGAGACCGAGCCTCTCGCCAAGTGACAGCGTGTGTACCTCGCTCTTCATTGTCTCATAGGAGCCGGTAGTAGTCTTGCCCTGAAGGTCAACGCTGTTAGTGTAGCCGGAGGCTGTGGTGGACGACAACGACCATCTACGGCGCTTGTCCAACGGACGTGAATACTCGAGGTTGGCATACGAGTCCCAGTTGCCGTTGACATTCTCTGCACGATATGTCCGCACACCGGTCGTAGGGTTGTAGGCGTATCCCATGGCAAGAGCGTTACGCTTCAGGGTCAGTCCCATTCTCAGTGTAGTAAAAATCTGTTTTTGCGGGTCTCTGAGTCCCATTATCACCTTGTTTCCGAATATCACCTCGTTTTTCAGGCTTGAATTGCCAATCTTTACATTTTGCGGGTCAGTGGCGTCGCGAATATCAACCAAGTTCACGAGGTCGGGCAGTCTTGTGTCAACCGAAGGCTGATACTGGAAATATATTGTCCTTGGACCTTCGCTTGGCGAGAAATATATGGTTCCGTTTGTCGACATTATTGAGAGCGAATTTCTTACTATCGTGGTGTCCACAGAGCCGCGCTGATAGTTGAGCCTTTGGCTTGCAGGACACAAATAAACCTTCCCCTGGCACCATAGCTTGCCCTTGTCGTACTCAAAGATTCCCAGTATACGATGTATGTTCTCAGTGTAGTCGCTCGTGAAGCTGTTGTCGAGGTCTACACAAGCCTCATATTCCATTACGGATGGAAGCACTCCGATCTCGCTTTCCGCCGAATGGCTCATCAGAGAATCCAGTCGGTAGAGGCTTGAGCTGTGCTTACTGTGCTTATATTCGTATGAGTAGCCAATGGAGAACAGTGTGGTCTTGCTCAGACGGTACTCGTAGGATGTGAGAAACCTTGTCATGAATTCACGATTGGGCTTTTCCTTAAAGTATTGATAGCCACTGCTGTTATTTGTGTTATCGCTTGGATAGTCGATGGAATAGCGGTTGAAATTGTCGTGCTTTTTGTCGTCATAATATACGCCTGCCATAAAAGTAAGGTTGTCGCTTGTGTCACCGAATTTCACTCTTGCCATGGCCTCAAGTGTTGCCGAGAGGTTCTTGCCTCCGTCGAGTCCTTCTTTTTTATAACTATTGACGAGAGAGTCGGCCGACAGGTAGTTGAGCGAGAGGTAGTTGGTGCGTTTGTCTTTGTCGCTGTACTTGAACTTTGGCGACATCCTTACGTACACATGCTTCGACATCAGGTCGATGTTGTGTTCAGAGGAGAGGGTAAGGTTTTTGCTTTGCGATAGTGTGTTGATTTTGTCGTAGGTGTTGCCGTTGGCAAAGAAGTTCACGCGGTCGGTTCCAGTCAGCACGTTGCTGTTGCTCGACAAGAGTTGTATGTTTCCATTGAATTCCGACTTGCGGTTTCTCGGACTGAAGTTGTAGTCTATGCCCACCTGTTTCTCCTTGCTGTCGCCATTTGGCAGCTGGTCGGGAGTCCAAGTTTTGTTTTCTCCGGGTTTCCTGCTGTCGTTGAGGTTGTTGATGTTTCCGTATAGAGTCAGTCTCGAGTGGTCTGTATATCGCAATGCGAACAGCCTTCCAAGATACTTGTCCTTTGAACCCATGCCAGCTTCCACGTTAGCCGTAAGTCCTATGGAGTATTCACGTTTCAGGTTTACGTCCATCACGTATAGTTTATCCGATTTTTTCTTCTCTCCAAGAAATTCGCTTGTCTTGCCATACTTG
>JALFCG010000065.1 GCA_022771265.1 Prevotella sp. | reverse complement strand
GGACCGAGATACACCTGGAACACGTTACCGTCGGCATTGCCGTTATAGTCGGCAGTAGCGGCAAACTTAAGGTTGAGGATAACCTCCTTGGAGATGTCGCTCACCCATCCACTGCCATCATAGTACTTACCCTTGAATGTGGTGTTCCATGCGTAAGCACCACCGTTAGAACCATCGGTAGTACATGCTGGCATAAAGAGGTCGGCATAGTTTGCCTCAAGCTCATAACCGCCATTGTCAATCACGTCGTTGAGCGCGTCGATAGCCTCCTGCTTGGTGCAACCTTCATTTTCCTGTCCATAGTAGCCAGTATAATATAGGTACGCGCGAGCCAACAGAGCCTCGGCGGCATACTTCGTGATGCGTCCGTCGGTGTCGCTCCGGCCCGACAATGGGAATGCGTCGGCTGGGATGTTGGCGGCTGCATATTTCAAGTCCTCAAATATCTGCTTATATACCTCAGAGGCGGCAGTGCGCGGAAGATTTTCCTCAGTGGGAACTGTAACGAGAGGCACGTCGCCAAACATACGGGCGAGGTCGAAGTAGAGAATGGCACGTAAGGCACGGGCTTGCCCTATGATACGGCCGCGGGCGGAAAGGTCACCACCCCAGTCGGCAGTCTCCTCAGCCTGAATAACCTTGTTGCAACGGAAGATGGCTGCATAGTAGTTGATCCAGTCGGTGTTGAAGAGGTTGTTATACGACGGTGCTATGGAGATGTCAAATTGGTCGAGCACGTTATTGTTCTTGGCATCCGAGAAACCAAGACCTCCATGTGCTTGGTCGGAGGCAAACTCAGCCAGCATGTACATGCCGATTTCCTCGCTGCTTATGGTGCGCTGCCAACCGTCGTAGCAGCCCACGAGAGCCATGTCGAGAGCTTCGGCGTTGCGGTAAGCTGTCTCGTCGTTCTGACTTGTCATCGACTCGGTATCCATCGAGCACGATGTCATTGTCAGACCTGCCACAGCCAATGCGCTATATAGAAATATATGTTTTGTATTCATAAGAACTTTAATTTTTTAATTCTTTTATTCTTTATTTTCTAATACCTAATTAGAAAGCAATGTTCATACCTACGAGGAATGTGCGTGGATGAGGATAGTAACCCATATCTACACCCGATACCCAAGAGTCACTGCTGTTGCCATTGGTTCCGTTATAAGAACCGATTTCGGGATCCATTCCGTCATACTTGGTAAGTGTGAAGAGATTCTGTGCCTGTACATAGAGACGCAACTTGGAGATTCCCTTCCAAGAGATAAGTTTCTTGAAGTCGTAGCCCAAGGTGAGGTTCTGCAGACGGATGTAGTCGCCATCCTGCAGATAGAGGTCGGAGAACTGCCAGTTGCCAACGTCGCCGTAAGTCACGCGAGGAATCTTGTTGCTTGTGCCCTCACCGGTCCAGCGGTCGAGAATCTGACGGCTGTAGTTGCCCTGTGAAGAGTTAGGGTCGCGATAAGATTGGGCAATCTGGAATCCGGCAGCACCGGTGAAGTTGGCACTGAGGTCGAAGCCCTTGTAACTCATTGTAAGGTTGAAGCCGAAAGTGTATTGGGGCAGACCGTTGCCAAGGTCAACCTTGTCGGCGGCATTAATCTGTCCGTCGCGGTTGATGTCGATATATTTCACGTCGCCAGGCTGTACGTTCGACTGCAGCACGCCGTTGCCGGCAGCAATCCAGTCGGTTATTTCCTGCTGGTTCTGGAAGATGCCAGCGGTCTTGAAGCCCCAGAAGTAACCTATGGCGTGGCCGTTCTCGGCACGGTAGAACTCTTCGGCGTTGGAATAAATCTGGTTGGTGGCACCGTGGATGATTCCGTCCTCAGTAGGAATGCTGCCCACCTCGTTGTGGTTGTAGGCAAAGTTTCCACCAACACTGTAAGAGAAGTCCTTGCCGATGTTGTCGTTCCATGTCAGGCCAAGCTCAATACCAGTGTTCTTCACGTCACCACCGTTGATGACTGGACCTTGTGTTCCGGCTGTTGCCAATACAGGAGCCTGTACGAGCCAGTCCTTGGTCGTCTTGATATACCAGTCGGCAGTCAGCGACAGGCGGCTTTGGATGAAGCGTGCGTCGATACCCACGTTAATCTGCTCTGATGTCTCCCACTTCACGTTCTCGTTGGCAAGACGTGATGGATAAGAACCAGTTGACCAACCGGTCTGACCGGCTTGGGTTCCGAAGTTATAGTTGGTGTTGCTCGTTGTAACAGGAGCAAGATACTGATAGCAGTTGATGTTGGCGTTACCCACCTGACCCCAGCTTGCGCGAAGTTTCAGGAAGTCGAGCCAGCCCTTGGTGCTCTTCATGAAATTCTCCTCAGAGATTGTCCAACCAGCTGACACTGACGGGAAGTAGCCCCAACGGTGTCCGGGAGCGAATTTCGACGACTCGTCGGCACGTATTGTCGCGTTGAGCATATAGCGGTCTTTCCACGACCATCCAAGGCGTGCGAAGAGCGACATTCCGCGGGTCTCGTCGTAAGGAGCACCGTTCACTGTCTTGTTGTCGGTTCCGTTAGTATTATTAAGGTACGCGTGATCCCAGTCACCGAATCCGGCGATGAGACCGTCGTTGTAACCGCCAGTGCTGCTTCCGTTGTAGCGTGACCACTCCGAACCGATGAGTGCCGAGAAGTCGTGACCGCCCTTAAGGGTAAAGTCATACTGTGCGGTGTTTGTCCATACCATCGACAGGCCGTGACCATTGCTTTGGTTCACCTTGGTGAGAGTGTTGGCACTCTGAGGAGTGAACTGATAGATAGGAGTAAACGAACGGTATTCTGAAGTGCCGTAGCTGATGCCATATACGGTCTTGATCTTTAGGTTCTTGATAGGTTCAATCTGCATATAGACGTTTGCATCGAGCGTTCCGCCCTTGGTCTGGTTGAAGCGGTTGACCATCATGTTTCCGTAGGGGTTGCCGTCGTTGACGTTCCAGTCGGAGTTGACAGTGCTTGCATAGTCGCCGTTCTCGTCAAAGACAGGATGAATGGGTGAAGATGAGAATGCGCCGCGGAGGTTGTTGTTCCA
>JALFCG010000025.1 GCA_022771265.1 Prevotella sp. | reverse complement strand
GAATCTGCGAAGAAAACAAGCATTTATTTCTTGTTTTTGAGAAATAGCCATATATTGGAATTTGTGACAACTGATAGGTGGGTAAGAAAAAAAATGCGTTAATTCTCAGTTAATTATAATTAATTGTTTGTTTTGGCGACGCAATATGGCTATCTTTGCAGAATAAGTTGGAATTTAATAAAAAAGCATTATTGTCGTGGACATAATAAGATACAACATCCGACTCGCATTGAGGAAAGGAGTGGCACGCAACGTGATGCCCACCTACGCCCTGCAGTGGAGGGCAATGCAGATAGCCAAGGCTCATAAATGCCTCGAATACGATATGTTTGGTAATCTTTGTTTTCTTGCGTTATAAAAATAATTGTTGTATCTTTACCGACAAAAAACTCATGGTTATGAAGTACCCTATAGGAATACTTTTATGTTTAATTTTGCGGAAAATTATGCGTGGAATTATTACCACGACCCACAGCTCACGTCCTTATAATTTGAAGGAACAAGAGCAAAGCCAAACTATGGTGGCTGAAGACGTGGATAGATAATGAAACTTCAAACAATAGAGAAACAAATGGAAAAGAAGAAACTTGTGATTGCCGGTTGCGGCAAACTTGGAAACATTGTGGCTGACGCTGTGGTCGGCGGATTGCTCGACGGTTATGAACTGGTGGGAGCCTATTCAAGGTCGAGGGAAAAGGCTGAGGCATTGGCACTTAAAGTGAACGAAAGGAACGGACACTGCATGGTGGCAGACACATTCGACCAACTGCTTGACATGAAGCCTGACTTCCTGGTGGAGGCTGCTTCGCCTGCTGCAATGCGGGAGTGGGCTTTGCCGGCATTGGGCAACGGAACGTCGGTGGTTACGTTGTCCATAGGAGCCTTTGCCGACGATGCCTTTTACGAAGAGGCAGGCAGAGTGGCAAGCGAAAACGGTGCACATGTCTATATTGTGTCGGGAGCCACTGGAGGATTCGACGTGCTGCAGACAACGGCTCTCATGGGAGGAGCAAAGGCAGAATTCTTCAACGAGAAAGGTCCCGACGCACTTCGCGGAACGGCTGTTTACGACGAGTCGCTGCAAAAGGAACGCAAGACTGTCTTCACAGGATCTGCCAAGGAGGCAATAAGGGTGTTCCCTACGAAGGTGAACGTAACCGTGGCTGCATCAAGGGCTTCCGTTGGACCTGAAAACATGAACGTGACCATGGTTTCCACACCGGGATTCAAGGGCGATACGCAAAGGGTGGAGATTCGCAACCCACAGGTTCATGCCGTGGTGGATGTATATAGTGCTACGGCGGAGATTGCAGGATGGTCGGTGGTGAACACCCTGCGGAATATCTCATCGCCTATAGTTTTTGTTTAGTCGTCACGACATGAGGAAGTTTCTGATGTTGTCGGTAACTTTCTTACTCAGACGGTCGAACGACTGAATGGTGCGGCCTGTAGAGACACACACGCAGCGCACGTTTGGATGCTGAAGCAGGTCTTCGGAGCCAAGGGCACCTAAGGTGTCGCAATAGCAGCGATTGTCGTCAGACAGCCACTTGCGCATTGGAATTTCTTCCCATGCGGGAGACAAGCCAGTGTTGAACAGCACCTTATGGTTGCCTAAGCGGCGGAACTGTTCCTCGCCCAGCAGCACAGTGTTTCTGTTGAGGCAGCAGAACACCACGTCGCTCCATTCCAGCAGATCGTTGAGAGTCATGAAGCGATAACCCTTCTCGCTTGCCCAAGGCTTTTCGGAGCGTGCGAAATAAGCCACTTCGGCACCGAAGAAACGCATTGCGTCAGCAATCATTCCTCCCGACTTGCCAAGTCCCACGACACCGACTTTCAGTCCACCTATCTCCCGTGGCCTGCCTTCCCAAGGCTCTTCGCCGAAACCGTGCATCAGGCGCACCAGCTCGCTTACGACATACTCCACCACGCCCTCGTCGCCATAGTCGCGTATGCCGGTTACGGTTATCCCCGTCTGTTCGGCATACCTGATGTCCACGTTGGCACTTTCAGGAGAGTAAAGCGAGCAGCACATTCCCACATATTTTATATTTGGACAACGCTTCATGGCGTTAGCTGTGAGTTGCGATGTGTAGCTTAGCAAAACGGCATCGGCATCGCCTATGCGACTTACTATCTCGTCGTCGTCCGACGGAATGTCGTTGTAGAGTATCACCTCTTTTGCCATCTTGTTAATCTCATCCTCACCCCATTCCGTGAGGCTTACCGGCTCTATTGCCACTAACTTGTTGAATTGTCTCATTGCATTTTTAAGTTGTTTATGTCTGCAAAGATATAAAAAATAGCTGGAATCCAACAAAACTTTCTGCGTTTTTTGCCATATTCCGCCTAAAAAACATTATTATTCTATGAGAAACGTTTGGTAGTTCGGTTTTTATTTGTAAATTTGCGGCGCAGTCACGGTAATTCCTCTCCCAGACTTCGATCTGATGATGAATCCATAGGAAAGGGAACTGTCTGGCCCTCCGTCCTTTATGGTTACGTAAAAAGTGAAATATGGTTGCTACCCGCAATTCTTATAAAAGATAATTTACTCAACTTTCGGAAGTAGGGAAAGTTAAAGAAGTTAAGCACATGCAAAACTTAAAACAATTAAATATTTACCCACTATGACAAGAAAAACCTATATTACATTTGCGTTGGCTCTGTTTGCCTTCATTAATGCTTTTGCACAAAGAAGTGAAAAGACTATCAATGCGGGATGGATGTTCAAACTCGATACCGAAAAATCTTTCGCTTGGGTCAACATCCCACACACCTATAACCTGGAGGCATACAATGTGCGCAACTATTATCGCGGCAAGGCGGAATACAGAAAGACTTTGTCAATACCTGACTATGACACCGACAAGTGTTATTACCTACGATTCAACGCAGTGAGCAAGTATGCAGAGGTCTTTGTCAACGGCACTCTGGTGGCAAAGCACCCTGGTGGTTATTCCTCTTTTGTGGCTGACATTACAAAGGTTGCGAGAGAGAAAAACGAGATAATTGTGAAAGTAGATAACTCCAATCAGGATATCACACCACTATGGGCAGACTTCACCTTCTGGGGAGGTATATATCGTGACGTATGGCTCATTTCCACTCCCAAGCAACACATTGCGCTCAACAACTGTGGCTCGAAAGGCATATTTGTTTCAACACCCAATGTTAACGAAAAGGACGCATCGCTTAATGTGAAGGTGGAAATAAGCAACGATGCCGACAAGGAGTCAAAACTGATTGTGCGCAATGACATTTTTTCCCCCGAGGGAAAACTCCTGCAAAGCAACGACCAGAAGATAAAACTGAAAGCAAGGCAGACTCTTTCCGCCATATATAAACCGAGCAAGATAGCAAATCCGCAACTTTGGTCGCCAGAGTCACCTTGTCTTTACAAGATTGCCACTACCATCATTGACGACAAGACAGGCAATGTGCTTGACTCACAGACAACCAAAACCGGTTTGCGCTTCTTCGCATTTGATGCACAGAAAGGATTCATGCTCAACGGCAAACCGTATAAACTCCGCGGAACCAACCGCCATCAAGACCAATGGCCCGTGGGAGTGGCTCTCGATGACGAGGCTCACCGACGCGACATACAACTGATGAAAGACTTCGGATGTAACTTTATTCGCATAGCACATTATCCACAGGACGATGCCCTACTGGATGCCTGCGACGAGTTGGGACTGTTGGCATGGGAGGAAATTCCCGTAATTGACATGGTGCCTGACAATCCGCAATATGACAACAACTGCGAGGAGAACCTCGTGGAGATGATCCGTCAGCACTACAACCATACATCTGTGATTGCGTGGGGATACATGAACGAGATTCTTCTCATAGCTCCAAGGCCGGGAACCCCCGAATGGCCATCCTGCAAGGAACGCACCGTAAGACTTGCCCAAAGACTGGAAAAGAGACTTAAGGAGGAAGATCCTTATAGGGTTAGTGTCATGGCATACAACATGACAAATACCTACAATGAGATTGGTCTCAACCTCATCGATGTCACCGGATGGAATCTCTATTCAGGTTGGTATGTGGGCAAGTTAGAGGACTTCGACAAATGGTGCATTGACCAGCACCAACGCTATCCTTCGAGACCTATGATCATAAGCGAATGGGGAGCAGGAAGCGACCGCCGCATACACTCTGATGCGCCCAAGGCCTTCGACTTCAGTATCGAGTATCAGCAAAGGTATATTGAACACTACCTGCCATTTATCGAAGAGAAGGAATGGATTAGCGGCTGTTCATACTGGAACTTTATCGACTTCAATGTGGCTGAACGGCAGGAGTCTATGCCAAGGGTCAACAACAAGGGCTTGTTCTACAACGACCGTTCGCCTAAGGATGTGGCATACTATTTCAAGGCAATGTGGAGAAAAGACATTCCCGTGGTTCACATAGCCACGAGAGACTGGGCACAACGCAAAGGAGAAAAAGACAAGCGACATAACATAAAGGTGTATTCAAACTGCGACGAGGTGGAATTGCTTGTCAATGGTCGCTCATACGGAACAAAGAATGTTGAGAACTGTTTTGCCACATTCTCCATACCTTTGGATGAAGGCCGTTCCACACTGACAGCTACGGGACATGGACAAAATGGAGAATCCACTGATGTCACGACCATAGACAACCGGTATGTTTCCAATATCTGCAATGGCAGTGAACTGGCAATAAACGTAGGCAGCAACTGCTATTTCACTTCCTCGGTGAGCAACTTGACTTGGCTTCCCGACCAACGATACGAAGCAGGGAAATGGGGATGGATCGACGGCAAACAGCGTTCGACTACATCGGAGGTGTTCAATACTGTTGACGGCCCGATATACCAGACATGGCTTGAAGATTTGACAGAATATCGCATTGATGCTCCTGCGGGCACATACGAAGTGGAACTGCTGACAGCCGACTTCAGCGGCAAGGCTCAACAGATGGCCAACCTGCTTGGACGAGCAGACGGAAGGACGCAAGAGCAAGGTAACACCTTTGCCGTCACCATTTGTGGTAATACCGTAGAGTCATCGTTCTCTCCTGCATCTGAAGGGCGAAACATGCAAGCCAACAAGGTTCGCTATATCGTAGAGAATCACAGCAACTGCATAGAGATCAAACTGCAGCCAAAAACAGGCAAAACCTTCCTGTCGGGAATTAAGGTCAGGAAACTGTAACAATGTGACTATTTAATAGTTCCTCGTAGAAAAATAAGTGGGAGCAGCGATGGAAGCATAAAGACGCGACATCGCCAATCAACCAGCTTCAAGGCTTCTTTTTCAAATGGACTTCAATATATTTCTCATACTTTTCTTGGAAATATCGTTTTTATTTCGTATTTTTGCAGTGTGAAAGTGTGATGTTTGATAAAATGCAGATGATATGAGCAGATTCGAGTACCCTGTAGATACCGACCAGTTTATGTTGATTAGGAAACAAGGTTTGGTATATGTTGACAAGACAGACTTATTGTTCGACCTTTGTCAGTTGATATAGGTATGTCTTCCTTGCCCGTCCCCGCCGTTTCGGCAAGTCGTTGTTGTGCAACACCTTCAAGGCTTATTTCCAAGGTCAGAAGGAACTGTTCGAGGGGTTGAAGGTCATGGACTTGGAGAAGGAATGGAAGACATATCCCGTGCTG
>JALFCG010000016.1 GCA_022771265.1 Prevotella sp. | reverse complement strand
TGCCAAATCGTTGTGGAATCATCGGCAGTTGTCCGAGCGACCATATTTTCCATGCTTCTGTATAGTCGTGAGGTTCTTTCAGCGTACAGAGGTGTCCGTATGTCCATGTTACCTGGTAGCCGTTGCCTTCGAGGTATCCATCACGTGCTGTTGTCGCTCCTATGATTCGTGCTATTTCCCTTGCGACACTTGGTTTCTCCGCAATACAAACGATCATCAGTATCCAAGGTTTTCACCCACGATGACCACCTGATGACGACCCCGTGGTGAGTTACGCAAGATGTGAATATAGTTGCAGATGCAGTCGGCAGAGTTGCAGTTGTGGCACACTCCGTCAATCTTGCAAGGAGTGCTGATGTCGAATCGTGCAGTGTTGATGGGAGCAGCTGTTGACCTTGCCCTTTTCAATGCAGCATCGACATCCTGTGTCACCTTGTTGATGCCAACGACAAAAATCACGTTCTTTGGTCCGAAAGTGATTGCAGCCACACGGTTGCCTGTACCATCGACGTTTACTATCTCCCCGTCCTCGCTAAGTCCGTTGATGCTTGAGAGATAGTAGTCGCAGGAGAAAGCCTTGAGATAAATCTGCTGTGCCTCTTCACGTGTAGGAGCGAGGTCGCGGTCATAGACAGTGAGCATCTGCCTTGCATGGAGCGCTGCAGGAATGCCCATGTCGCGTATGGTCATTGAGCCTCCCCATGTCACAGAGCTTCCATCTTCGATGAGGTTAGAGACCAGTTTCACTGCGTCTCTTGTTGTCGGACAATAATAGCCCTTTATGTGTCGTCGTTCAAGATTCTTGATAATCTTCCCGGCGAGCTTTTCGTTTCTGATTTCTGTCGGAGTCATAATCATATATAATAATTATTGTTTTTTCACTCTCACGATTTTCGTTGGAGCTTGTTCTCGGTTTCGCTTGTTGACTACCGTTACCACCGCCTGTGCGAGGTTGATGAAGGCTTGTGCGGTTATAGTGTCGATGTTGCAAGCCGCAGGCTCGCCTGCATCGCCGCTTTCGCAGATGCTCTGCACGAGAGGAATCTGAGCCAGCAGCGGAGTGTTCATCTCCTCAGCCAGCCGCTTGCATCCTTCCTTTCCGAAGATGTAGTATTTGTTTTCGGGCAGTTCGGCAGGAGTGAACCACGCCATGTTCTCCACGAGTCCGAGAATGGGCACGTTCACCTTTTCGTTTCTGTACATGTCTATTCCCTTTCGTGCGTCGGCGAGTGCCACCTGCTGCGGAGTGCTGACGATGACCGCTCCCGTGATGGCGAGCGTCTGCAGCAGTGTGAGGTGGATGTCGCTTGTGCCTGGAGGCGTGTCGAGAATGAAGTAGTCGAGGTCGCCCCAATTGGCATCGGCAATGAGCTGCTTCAGTGCGTTGGTCGCCATTCCGCCTCTCCAGAGTGTCGCTGTGTCGGGATTGACGAAGAATCCGATGCTGAGCAGTTTCACTCCATATTGCTCAATGGGCTCGATGAGCTGTCGGCCATCTTTCTCCACGGCGTAAGGACGTGCATCCTCGACGTTAAACATCTTTGGCATTGAAGGTCCGAAGATGTCGGCATCGAGAAGACCCACCTTGTAGCCGAGTCGGGCGAGCGAGATGGCGAGGTTGGCAGAGACTGTGCTTTTGCCTACTCCTCCCTTTCCTGAGCTCACGGCAATGATGTTCTTCACGTCAGGCAAGAGTTTTCCCACTTCTGGACGAGGTTTCGACTTGAACTCTGTCGCTATTTCCACTTCCACGTCCTTTGAGACATGGTAGTGAATGGCTGCCTCGGCTGCCTTCACCGTGGATTTGAGGAACGGGTCGGTGTCGCGTGGAAACTCCAACACGACCTTTACTTTCATTCCGTTAATGCTTGGAGTGTCGGCAACCATGCCGCTCTCCACGAGATTTTTCTTTGTGCCTGGATAAGTCACTGTTGCCAGTGCATCCATTATGAGTTTTGGATATAGTGTCATATTTTTTTGTAGTTGACGAGTTGACAAGTTGACGAGTTGGCAAGTTGACAGCATGTCACAGACATGCGAAACTTATTTTCTGAACTTTCCCACCCCTTTCCATGCAGTTGAGTAACTTGTTCCCCCTCTAAGATAGAGGGGGTGTCACGAAGTGACGGGGGCGTATGACCTTCCAGCAGAAGCTTCCAGCACGAGC
>JALFCG010000013.1 GCA_022771265.1 Prevotella sp. | reverse complement strand
TGAATCAAGGGGAGTGTAGTCATTGTAGTCGTTTTCGCCTACGCCGGCATTATCCGGATCAGGTCTGTAGGGTATGGTCTCAGCATCCGCAACGGCGGCAGCACCCCTTAGCCGGCAGTTTGCCGACCGGGTGCAAAGTTACGTCTTTATTATGTCACGGCAAAATATTTCTCCACCTTTCCGCCTTTCTCCGCTATTTCACGAGTCGACGAGTTGACGAGTTGACGAGGAGTTTTCCGTCACCTACTCGTATCTTCTCCGCTATTTCTCAAGTCGCGAAGTTGCTATATATATAATAAGGTGATATGGCGTGTAATTCATTCAAATATTTTCGACACGGCGTATAGGGGGATTATGTCGATGCGCTTGTTGGCGGGACTCATGAACGAACCGAAATTCTCGAGCGAACATCTGATGCCTCGGGATATGTGCTTCTGTTGGTTGTTCATAAGCGAATACATGCTGTTCATCGAACCTTTCACTCCCGATTTCACCTCTATCGGCACTATTTCGTTGCCTTTTGCTATCACGTAGTCCACTTCGGCGCAGGTGCCTTTGTTCATATTCTGCCAGTAGTATAGCTGGTGGCGCTTCTGGGGTGATGAATATTTTATCAGTTCCAGTCCGGCAATCATTTCAGACACGCTTCCCTTGTCCACGAGGTCTGTACTGCTTTCCAGCATCATCTCCTTCACTATTTCGTCAGTGTCGTCGTCGATGCCGAGTATGCCGAGCAGTATGCCGCTGTCGAGAATCAGGTATTTTACCACTCTCTCATTTATCTCCGCTCCGAGCGGCACTCCGTTGGCATCCGTGTGGTAGGCAGGGATTATCAGTCCGGCGTCGCACAGCATTCCGATGGCGTTTTTCACTTCTGCCGACCTGTAGTCTCCTTCCACCCTGTTGCATACGAATTTTCCTCCCGTCTGTCGGGCTATGCTTATCAGTGTACGTCTCAGGAGTGTGGGGTTTGCTTTGGCGCCATATTTCGCGAAGTCGTCTTGATAGCCCTGTATTATTTCATTCACCACATTGCTGCTGTATCTGTACGACCCTGTCTCTGCGTATGTTGCCACTGCTTCAGGCATTCCTCCCGTGAGCATGAAGCTGCGAAACCGTTCTGTTATCCTGTTGTAGAATGGGGTGGGGAGAGGGTTGTCCGGTCCGCATTCCCTTTTGGTCGCCAGCAGTCCGTCGTCGCCTGTTGCCATCAGGAATTCGTCGAACGACATGGGGTAAACGAACAGCGAGCTGACGCGTCCCACTCCGAACGACGAAAGGTCTTTGAGTGCGAATTCCAGGAGCGATCCTGCCGCAATGACGTGGAGTTCCGGATAGTCTTCTTTGAAGAACCACAGACTGTGTATCACATCCTCGCTTTTTTGTATCTCGTCGAGAAAGAGCAGTGTCTTGCCGGGTGTCACGGGCACGTTGAAATAGTCAGACAGTTTTCTTGTGATGTCCTTCACGTCGCGGTTTCCCTTGAACAGTTCTGCCAGTTCGGGAGTCTTTTCGAAATTTACTTCAATGAAGTGTTTGAAGCACTTTCCCAAATGGCGCACCGTGGATGATTTTCCCACCTGTCTGGCTCCCCTCACGAGCAGGGGCTTTCGGCGAGGACTGTCTTTCCATTCCAGCAAAGCCTTGTCGATGCTTCTTGTCAAATAATCAGCTGCCATATAAGTCCTTTTTTTCTCTACAGTTAGTGATTGCGTGTAGAGGTTGTTATTGTTTTCAGAATCTTGTGTGAGTTATGACTCTCGTTGCAAAGTTACTGATTATTTATCATATATCACTGTTTTTCAATGCTTTTTGCTAAAAGAAAGACCTATCAAGCATTGTTTTTTGCTAAAAGATAGACCTATCGAGTGTTGTTTTTTGCTAAAAGATAGACCTATCAAGCGCTGTTTCCTGCTAAAAGAAAGACCTATCAAGCGTTGTTTCCTGCTAAAAGATAGACCTATCGGGCGTTGTTTTCTTCAAAATCTTTGATTCTCGGAAATCAGGGACTACTCTTAGATTTGGCTATCTCATAAGCTGAAGATGTCATATAATACTAAAATCAAACAAATAGGCTGGATTTTAAGAAATCAAGGTCATTTCTTTGATTTTGCAAAATAAAAGCATTAACTTTGATTTGTTAACATTAAGCTCTAAAGCAGCCAAAGCGCGAATTCAACAAGCATGTGCTTGGATAGACTTATATCCGAACACTTGTTGCTATCTCCATAAAGGTTCTTTTTCCCATCCTTGTGGAAAGCCCATGGCATGTAAATCAATATTGGGATAATCTGCAAACAATCTGAGTAGAGAGCTTTTTAAATCCATACAAGGAGTTATAGTTTGCTCCATATATAATAAGGTGCATAACTGATGGTAAAGTTTGATAGGCTTTTGGGTTGGAGCAATCCAAGAAAGTGGAAGCCGATTTGGCAATTGTGGCTTCAAGGCAAAACGCCTGTTCCATATACGGGCATGGTGAGCACAACAATTGCGAAGCACGGTTATACACCTTATCCAACTTTCCAAGTAAGTGTATTGAGGTAGTCCAAACTCTCTTGCCACTTGCTTTTTGAGACGATTGTCCTTGAACAGACAAAATAATTTGGAAAGCGTACCAAACGAAACGACCTCCAATGTTTTCCACACAGGAGGGAGAGAAGGGAAAGTATATTTCTCGGAATGCTCCTTGATGAAATCTTCATTTGAACGAGACACCTCTTTCTTGATATTGTCAAGGCAGCCTTCATAAAAGTCTGCATTCTTGAACAATGATGCATCCATAAACCAAAATGCGCCATGCTCCATAGAGAATATCTGAATCATTTTGGTCCGAAGAGAAATCTCTATATCTTGAATTGCCTTGAATATAAGTTGACGAAGTTCTTTGTCAAAGAGATAAAGGTCGATGGCTTGTTCAAATGTACTACCCAGTTTATAATGATGAAACTGTCTGTCTTCCTCCATATATCGTAGGTAACTGGCAATACGAAAATAACTGATATTGCGAAGCTGCAATTTGGCA
>JALFCG010000187.1 GCA_022771265.1 Prevotella sp. | reverse complement strand
GCCTTGTTACGATTTTCGCTTGTTTTCTAATTGCAACACTAAGATAAGTGAAAAATCTGACACGGCAAAATCCTGGGCAACTTTTTGTTGCTCAGGAACTTATAAATTAATTTAAATCAAAGTTTTGCGGAATTAAGGATTGTTTTTTTTCGCTACGCTCAAGAAGCTTCTCCCAGCGACCAAAGTTTTTATCTTACCACGTTTTGGGGCATTAGCTATGCCTCCGCCCGGTGATAAGTTATGACGGGCAATGGTCGTAGGTTATGCCTCTGAGGGGAAGTGGATGGGGAGCAAAGCGTAACTCGTAACAGTGTAACTCGTATTTTTCATTCTATTTCCACACTTCCCCTTCTTCTTCCACAACTTAGCTTACTCTCTATTAGTATAATACTTATTATTTATATATATAAATATATATAAATAATAAAATTCAACACTCTATGTTTTTCACCGTTCACTACTCCTCAGAGGCAACAAGTGAGATGTAACTGAAAATTGCGAGTTACACTGTTACGAGTTACGCTTTCGAGGAGGAAACCAGCGACCAAAGCGAGCGATAACTCCCTGTTTCCCAAAGCATTGAAAAATTCCGAGAGAAAAAAACGCGAAAAAACATCGAAAATTATTGTGTTCTATTGTTTTTTTATTATCTTTGCAGGCAGAAATCAACAACAAGCCCAATAATTAAGAATTATGAATCACATTATCGTCTTTTCCGACTATGTCCACAACACAACGACAATCAACAACCTCCTTTCGGACATGAGGGTTGAAAAGTCATTTGACGTTTCCACATTCTTCGACAAAAAAGCGAAGACAGGGGAAGGCAATGGCACGACCTCGTACAAGATGCCAGCTTACGGAGGCGACAACCACACGAACTACAAAAACACGTTTCTCGTCATTGGAAGCGAGGAGTGTGCCATACAATACCGTGAGGCGAAAAACGACGCGGAGAGCCTTCTCGACTTCAGCGTCACCGGCGTGGCTTACGACAAGAAAGTGTTCCAGCCTTGCGAACTGACCATCACCCTCTCGGTGAAGGCAAGAAGCACGGCTGCCTTTCAGGGCAATGTCTATATGGAAGCCATCAGGCAGTGCTTCTTCAACCCGTCAGCCGCAACAGCTGCCACCATGGTAAGCCTCATCGGAGTGGTTGACGCCGGCGACCCAAACACCATTCCGCCAAAACGCAACTACGAACTGCAGAACATCGCGGTGAAATATGTCATATGCGGATACAACCTATGGCAGAAAGGAACGACGATATATGTCAACCTCAAATGCTACAGCCCCGACAAGGCAATGACCGTCAACAAGTACAGCAAGGTGTACGGCGGACTGCAGTTCGGCGAGGAGATTCTTGCCTACGAGGCACGGCAAAGGTTCAACTTCGTGGAAGACGACCTTGACTACGCTCCAAAAAGACTGCAGTTCCTCAACGACTACGGAATGAGCAGCAAGGAGGAGAAGAAAAACAACGACGGCGAGAAGAAGGAAGAAGAAAATAAAGAGGAAGAAAAGAAGGAAGAAGAGGAGAAGAATTTGACCGTCAGGGAACTGCCGCAACCTTATCTCGTGCAGTACAACGAGACCTTCTACGACTTCCTACGACGCGTGGCGGTAAGGTGCGGCGAGTTCCTCTACCATGAGAACGGGCAGATAAAGCTCGGACTCGACGAGGAGGTGGTCAGCAAGGCAAAACCACTCAATGGCGACAACTACATCATCTCCTATGCCGACGTGAACAACGAGGACTGCATCGGCATCAAAGTTGACTGCTTCCAGCGAGACTACACCAAGATAGGGAAAAGCGATAAGGGGCTGAACGAGACCACAGACACGATGTTCGTGCCGGGATATGTTGACGACGAGCAGCAGCACCGCGTCAAAAAGGAAAACGACTACATCACCGACCGGTCGCCGTGGATGTCCGACCTTGCATATACCAACATCGGCAACACCATCTCCACAGCCAAGAGCGTTGGCGACGTGGCAAAGGGATTGGCAGTGCCTATAGGAAAGGAACTGGCAATGAGACTCATGTCACCCACTGACTCGGAGACTGCCTTCGACAGCATGGAGCTGAACTATGCGGAAGACGTGGGCATCGAAAGGTCGATATGGATTGACGACCAGAAAAAGGTGACCGTCAATGACACTACAGGCGAAAAATTCCTCAACAAGTTCTACAACGAGATTGAACGAATGGAGAAGGTGGCCGAGAGGGGAACGGTAAGCATCGACTACGGCGACAGGATTCCGCAGCTCATGCTTGGAGAAGCCCTCGACCTTAACAACGGGCTTGCCCCTGCCTACATCGTCACCCACCTTCACGGAACGATAAGCTGCAAGCAGATGGGCAACACCAACTCATTCACAAGCTCACACCAAATAGAGGCAGTGCCAGTGCTTCAGGCAAGCGAGATGAAAGGACTGAAGCTCGACGACAAAGCCACAATGCGCATACTGCCGCCACACCTCGACATACCACACACACTCCACGCCTCGGGACAGGAAGCCATAGTGGTCGAGACAAAAGACCCGCTGCAGATCGGACGCGTCAGGGTCAGATACCTCTGGCAGCAGCCCACCGACACACTCTCGCCATGGATTCGCGTCGTCGTGCCGTTCACCGTGGGCGGAGGAGGCATGATGATGACTCCAGCCGTGGGCGACCACGTGATGGTCAACTATGCCGACAACAACATTGAGCGACCCTACGTGTCGGGATACCTCTACACCTCAGAGCGCTACCCCAACAAGGGAAACACCATCGCCGACAACCGCATCAACTACAAATACACCTCGCGCTCAATAACCTCGGAAAACGGCCACGGCATCACCTTCGAGGACAGCACGCCGCAGTCGTTCCTCAACTTCCTCATACCGCCACTGGCGGCAGCGTGGAACATTGCCGACATCGGGCGACAGTGGCACAAGGACAACAAGGACAAAAAGGAAATAGAATCACTCGAAAAGGCTCTCGCAGCCGCCGAAAAGGATTATGGCCTCAACAAGAAAAGCCTCGAAAAAAGAAACGCATGGGAACAGGCGAAAAAAGACCTCATCGCAGCCAAGGCAAGACAAGCCAACGACTCGCTAAGCACAATGAACTCGATGATGTCGAACCCACTCAACGGCGGCATGGTGCTCAAGGACAACAACGGAATGTACGAGGTGAACCTCTCATCGTCGAAAAGGTCGGTAAACATACGCAGCCCCTTCGGCACCGTAGAGGTCAACGCCTTCACAGGCATAAAGATAAGCGCACCCAACGGCGACGTGAAGATTGAGGGAAAGAACGTCACCATCGAGGCGGGCAACAACCTTACCATCAAGGGCGGCGCAAACATCGTTGACAAGCCCACGACATACTTCAGCACAAAAATCACTGCATTGCTCGGCGTAGCCGGAGCCATAGGAGTGGCAGGATTGGAAGCGGGAATAGAAAAGCTGAACCCTAACCTGAAGAAGATGTGGGACGAGGCGAAGCACTTCACCGACCTCTCCTTCATACGCTCCTGCTGGGAGATAATTATGCGACCCGTGGAGGGAACGCTCACCATACAGTCGAAGCGCAACGTCGTCGTTCTGGCAGGACTCGGCAAGGCGTGGCTACCCACCTCGCTGCTCTCAAAGTCGGGAACGTCAATCGAGCCTGAGGGATGGAACCCGGCAAACCTACATATCATTAAGGGCGAAGAAGCGGCGCAGAAGTCGAAGTATTTCAACAACAAGGGCTTCGCCATCATCGCCCTGCTACGGGAGGTGAAGCAGGAAGTGAACAACTTCTATTACAACCTCAGCAAGAGCATTTACCACCTTTACTCGCTTGCAAAAGCTTGTTCTGGCAGTAAAATTCTTAATTTCAGTTATTTAAATGTGATTCAGGACGATTTGTTTAACAAAATCTATCGAGGTCCAACAGGTTTGATTAGATTAGCCTGGAATGAGGAACTGAAGGTGAAATATGCAAAAGACATACTTAAAGAAGTATATCAGAATAAGATATTTTTTTTAACCAACGATTATGAACAAATGGCACTCGACTTCATCGAGGCATACCACAAACTTGAGGAAGATGTGAAATTATTCAAGGAACAGTACAGCGACACAAAGATGCTCTACAACAACATCAAGCGCCACTGGGAACGCGACTACTACAAGAACTTGGGATTCGTGGCTCCTACAGAGAATGACGTGCCCGATATGAAAGAAGCTACCAACGACCAGTTCGACGGAACTTTAGAAAAGCTGGAGAAAATAGTGGAACAAAGGATGAAAATATCATCCGACAAGTCGAAGAAGGTGATGCGGCAGATAATGTGCGCGATAATCAACGGATTCAAGGGAGCCAGAGTGTTCGACATCGAGCCGGGAAGCAAACTCGACACGCCTGCAGAATACGGAAACATCGACGACGAGCAGTGGCAGAAAATCGTTGACAGCATAGTGCCACACGAAAACACTGCCGAGGAAAAAGAAGCCGACCAGAAAACCAAAATCAAGAAGGAACTGATGACAAACCTACTCGGACCGCTCGCCAGCGAATTCGGAGTGATGGTGGACGCCAAATACAACACATGGAGCGTACCGGGAGTGCAAGGACTGTTCAACTGGAAGGGCGCGGCAGGACCTCGAGCCTTCACCGAATACACCGGAGCCGGAAGCATACTTCTCTCCAACAACAGGGGATTCACCTACAAGCTCGACGACGACGCAGCAGGATTCGAGGCAATGCGCAATCCTGACCTACAGGCAGTGAAGGAATACCTCAGCTCACTCTTCAAGGCTACAGAGCCGTTAGTATTAACATAACAGAAAGGAACAACAATGGGATACATATTGGACGACCTGCAAAACACGCTCGACGACTTCAAGCAGTGTGTGAGCAAGGAACTGACAGAGATACACAACAGCAAGCGAGAAGTGCAGGAACTGAAAAACCAAATAGCCGAAATGACCAAAGGCATAAAGTTCGTGCGCGACGACAACACTATGATCCTCTCTTCGCCAAGAATCATCATAGGCAACGTCGATGCCAGCGGAACAATGTTCCAAGGCGGCTCGGAAATAATACTGAGAGGAACGAACATCAGACTTGAAGGAGTGGGCGACGACAACGGGTCGGGAGGCAGCATAAGCAACCGTGCGGCAACGATAGAAAACATTGCCGTCGATCCAGGAATGGACGGAAAGGAATCGCTCGTCTGCGCCACATCGCAGCTCCTCTTCCAAGCCAACAACATCGCCATGAGAGCAGATGCCGACAAGGGCACGTTCGCCACCAGCTTAAGCTCGCAACCAGGCATCTCACTCACGTCGGACAGCACCATAGACTTGAACGCTACACCTTCCTACAAGACAAAGAAGGAAGCCATAGAGTCGAGACTCGCGCAACTGCAGACAAACGACACTACGCTGAATACAGAGATTCAAACCGCCACTGACAAGCTGAACCAGATATTCAGCAACATTGCCGAAATACTCGATAGCCAATACTCCATATCCGCAACTGAAGAAGACGCGCGCACTAACCATGTGGAAATAAGGGAAATACAAAAAACGTTCAAAAAACAGTCGGAAGCCCTCGTGGCTTGTCTCAACTCCTACGTAAGCCTCATCTCCGACCAAGCGGAGGTGAAACGCTGCGTGAAAGACCTCAACAAAATAAAGGAAGACCTTGAGGCAAAGAAAGACGCATTCAACGAAAACGCCGACAAACCGGTCAACGCAAGAGTCTCAATACAGTCGGAATCTGTTTCCATAAAAAGCACCGACGGCGACGGAAACGTCAGAGTAAACCCCGAAGCAGGTCTTTATGTTGAAATGCCTCATGTGGTAATAGCAGCCAAGGACGGAAAGGACAATCTCCTGGAGAAAGGCGACTTCACGGTTAATGCCCACGACATAAATATCTCAACCGCTAACTTCAAACCTACCGACAACGAACACACCAAAGGCGACATCAGCGTGGAAGGCAACGTGACAATACAGTCGAAAAACGTCGTCGTGGAAGCCATCGACAGGGAAGTGAAGGAAGCCAACACCGACCCAACGGAAAAGGCCCTCGCTGCAGAAGGCTCCATCAGAATGAGGGCAAGGACAATAAAAGCCGAGGCAACAGAGACCGACGGCAAGTCAACAGGATCCATCGCCCTCAACGCCAAAGACGTCAAAGTGGCGGCAATGGACGTTGACAAGGACAGCCGAGAGGAGACAGCCCTCGCCGAAGGAAGCCAGATGCTCCTCATAAGCGACAAAATGCTGCTCGGAAGCAAAAACAAGGACACGAAAAGCAAGCTACTTCAGCTCTCGTCAGACAAGGTCGGCATCTTCGCCACCACCACTGCCGAGATGCAGCAAGGAGAGGCAAAGGCTGTCGTCACCCTCAACTCAGAGAAAGCCGTCATCGGTTCAAGCGAAAACAAAATGGCTGGCAACATCGTCGTCGTGGGCGACTCCGACTTCAAGGGCGAGATCAAGTCGCCGTCAGGCAACATCGACGTACTCTCGGTAGGCACCTCGTTCTCCTCCCCCAACATCTCCGACGGAATGGGTCCTGCCAACGGCACGCAACCCGAAAAGCCCAAAGGAGAACTCAAAGAAGAGGAGGCTGCATCGTAGGCGAAGCAATATTAAAAGGTTAAAAGATTAAAAGGTTAAAGCAATATGAAAATAAAAATATCCAACGTTCTGATAGGCGCACAGGAACGCCTCTTCGGCTACATCGGACAAATGTCATACGAGTATTCACAACTCTCAATAAAGGCAGACCCCTCAAGCCTCTTGGGCTTCGAGGAAGTGGTCAACGACAAACCGATGCGCATGGAAGACCTGGCGCGGGTCGTCATACACGACGAGGAAGACGACGACGACAAAATCGACATCTATCCCAACGAGCCCGCGTTCCTCCCCACAATAATTAGCGGCATGACAAGCATTCACCCCGAAATGAAGATCACTGTAGAAAAATACGAGGAAGCAGAGGAAGACGACGACAACCCCGAACTGAAATTCATCAGGCTCACCATGCCAAAGATGAACGACGACCGCCGCGACATCATACTTGCCGCCATCGACGCCATCGACGGACAATGCAAAGCCAACCACGAGAAGATGAAAGCCAAATATACCGCCGAGCTTGCCAAAGTCACACTGACCGAGAGCGCAGCAGAAGCCGACGAGGCGAAAGACCTCTTCGACCAGCTCTTCAGCAACTACTCCAACATGCGCGAACAAATGACACAGCAGCAAAAGGAATACGTGGAGAAAGCCTATCAGCGCTACCTTAAGGAACGTGCAAAAGAAGAAGGATTCAACAGGGACAACCAAGGCAACCGAGTCGGCTCAACACTAAAACTTGACGAATAAAACACACTAAAATCTCTAAACTGTATCAAAATATTGGGTTCGTTGGTCAAAAATTTAAGTAACATTGGTTAAAATTGCTGTAATTTTGCAGCCGAAAAGAGTAAAACTCACTAAACCTGATTACTACCTATTTATATAATATATAGGAAAACTACAGGAAAGGCTGAAAAATATAATAACATCAAAATAATAACCAAAGTTGTAAACTAAAACGAACAACAATGAACAAAAAACAGTTTATGAGAAGCACTGCCTTGCCAGTGACTTTGCTCTGTTCTGCTTTCGCCTTCTCGCCGCTGACAGCTACAACGGCAAAGGCTGACACGAACATGATGCAGCAAGTCGGTGCTGTGAATGGAACAGTCGTTGACAACAATGGCGAACCAATCATCGGAGCCAGTGTAAAAATCGTCGGAACAAGCAACGGTGCAGTTACCGACCTCGACGGAAACTTCAAGATTTCCAACGTTCAGCGAGGTGCAACCCTCGAAATCTCTTACATCGGTTACGTTACGCAACGCGTAAAAGTAACTGGACAAACCCTCAAAGTCGTTCTCCAGGAAGACAGCAAAGCCCTGGAAGAAGTAGTAGTCGTTGGTTACGGCGTGCAGCGTAAGAGCGACGTGACAGGTGCATTGAGCCACGTAGGCTCAAAGGAATTGGAAAGCCGTCCTGTCAACAATGCTTTCGAAGCCCTGCAGGGTAAGGCTGCCGGTGTTGACATCACGACAAGTGAGCGTCCTGGTACTGTCGGTGACATCCGCATTCGTGGCGAGCGTTCACTTTCAGCATCCAACTCTCCTCTTTATGTTGTCGATGGTGTGCCATTGATGTCTGGTTCTGGCATCGAGACCCTCAACCCACGCGACATTGAGTCCATCGACATCCTTAAGGACGCTTCCGCAACCGCCATCTACGGTTCGCGTGGTGCCAACGGTGTCGTAATCGTTACAACAAAGACAGGTAAGGCAGGACAGTTCTCGCTCAACTACTCAGGTTCGGTGACTTTCCAGGACATTGTTGACAGAAACGAGAACGTAAGTGCTGCTGATTATGTAAATTATCGCCGTTGGGCAGCCTACAACTCAGACCCGACAAAATATGCCGACCCTCGCACGGGCAATTCACGTGCAAACGACGAAGCCATCTTCGGCATACTCGACGACCCAACAGCAGTGGCAAACATTCTTAGCGCATGGGACGGCGGCACTTGGGACCCCTCAAGAATCAAGGAATACGACTGGCTGGGACAGGCTGTGCGTACCGGTTTCATTCATGAGCACACACTTAGCGCATCAGGCGGTAGCGACAAATTGAACGCCTTTGGTTCGTTTGGCTATCTCAGCAACCGCGGTACACAGAAGGGACAGGAGTATCAGCGTTATACTGCACGCATGGGCGTCAACATCAATCCTGTTGATTGGATGACCATCAACATGTCGATAAACGCGTCGCGCGAGGAGCAGGATTACGGTATGTCAAACTCATACGCTCCTTCATCAACAAACTCTGCCAGCGGTATCTATAACCTCTATAAGAAATCATACAGCTGGGCTCAACCTTACGATGCCGATGGTAATCGCATAAAGTATCCCGGTGGCGACAACCAGTCTTACAACCCGATTAACGAATGGGAACACAACATTTCAAACCGTGAGACATACCGTATGCTCGGTTCATTTGCCGCAACCTTGCATCTTGGAAAGTTGTTTGCTCCTCTCAAGGGCTTGGATTACAAAATCACCTTCGGTCCTGACTATCGTCACTATCGTCAGGGTGACTACATCGACACCGAGTCGGCTTACAAGTGGATGAGCGGCGGCAAGAACCAGGCCCGTTGGCAGCAACGCCGCGACTTCTCATGGACTCTCGACAACATGATTACTTACAACAACACGTTTGCAAAGAAGCACAACGTGGGTGTCACATTGCTCCAGTCTGCATCGAAATGGAACTACGAGACAGCAAGCATGGCACTTTCAGGTCTTGAGCAGGACATGTACAAGTGGAACGCCATGGGATCACTCGACATCACCGACTCAACCAATGGAGCAAGTATGAGCACCGGCATCAACGACCGCCAGCTTGAGTCATACATGGTTCGTATTAACTATGGTTTCGACGACCGTTATCTTCTCACTGCATCGGCACGTTGGGATGGTGCCTCCCAGCTCTCCAAGGGTCGCAAGTGGGCTTTCTTCCCCTCTGTATCACTCGGTTGGAGAATCCAGCAGGAGAGCTTCCTTCGCGATGTCAACTGGCTCTCGAACTTGAAGATCCGCGCCGGTGTGGGTACAACAGGTAACTCTGCCATCGACCCATACTCTACACTCGGTCTTATCCAGTCAATCTTCGTGCCTACGGCAACGGGCCAGGACAAGGCATACCTCATGAATGACCCTGCTTACGTAAAGAACACTCTCGTGATGGCTAACACAGAAGTGGGATGGGAAAAGACAACACAGTGGAACTTCGGTATCGACTTCGGCTTCCTGAGAAACCGAATCAGCGGTAGCCTTGAGTTCTACTTCTCAAAGACCAAGGACCTGCTTCTCAACATGTCTATTCCTTCTGTTCTCGGCTACAGTTCTACCATGGCAAACATCGGAAAGACATCAAACAAGGGTATCGAGTTGACACTCAACGCCATACCAGTCGAGACAAAGGACTTCGTATGGAACTCTTCTTTGAACCTAAGCTGGCAGAAAGACAAAATTGATGAACTGGCAAACGGTAAGGAAGACGACGTAAATAATAAATGGTTCATTGGTGAGCAACTTAGTGTTTACTATGGCTATACAGCTGATGGCCTGTGGCAAGACACTCCTGAGGATCGTGCAGAGATTGAGAAATGGAACGCCAACGGCGAGAACTTCTCGCCAGGTAAGGTTCGCCCGCACGATGTTGATGGCGACTACAAGATGACCGATGCCGACCGAGTGATAATCGGCAACAGGAGACCTAACGTGACCGCAGGATGGACAAACTCATTTACCTACAAGGGAATCGAGCTTAGCTGCCAGCTCTATGGACGTTTCAACTATTGGGCACAGCGTCCAGTTCAGAGCCTCTTTGGCTATGGCACTCTTGGCGAGTGTGTTGACTACTGGACACCGGACAATACTGGCGCATCATATCAGAAACCTATCCTGACAACAGTTCAGACAGGTGACGCAGACTCTTACTCTGGAGCTCTGACTTACAGGAAGGCAAACTTCATCCGTATGCGTAACATTGCTATCGGCTACCAATTCCCAAAGAACCTTGTCAAGAGCTTCGCGCAGAACCTTAAGGTTTACGCCCAGGTCATCAACCCATTCGACCTAAAACAGTCAATAGACGGTCTTGACCTCGACACTAACCAGCAGTACTACAACCGCAGCTGGGTAGTAGGTCTTGAGATTGGTTTCTAATTCCTTCATTAAACAATTAAACAGAACATACAATGAAAATCAATAACTATATAAAAGCTGGTATTCTGGCAACCATGGTGCAGGGATTGGCATCTTGTTCCAGCGACTTCCTTGAGGAGAACTACACCACTGGCTATTCGACAGATTATTTCCAGACAGCAGAGGGACTTCAGGCTCTTACAAAATCCCTCTATGGCTCCATTCGTTGGATTGGCGGTTATGAGAGCCAAGGTTACAATGCCATGATGGGCGGTACCGACGAATTCGCCATCGGAACCGACATGGCAAACGAAATGTGGCAGACCTACGACATCCGTATGGCTCCGCAGTGGGTAACAGTCAACGGCAACACAGGTACAAACAGTACCATCTGGGACACTTCATACTATGGCATCGCATCTTGCAACCAGATCATTGCCAGTGCCGAAACAGTGGAAGATGAAGCTATACGCAATGCTTGTCTTGCACAGGCTTATCTCTATCGTGGTTTCAGCTTTTACATACTTACATCACAGTTTGGCCACTGTGTGCTGCAGCTAAAGCCTGCCGACGGTATCATACGCTCGTTTGAGAACACAACTCCGCAACAATGCTGGGAGCAGATTATTTCCGACTTTGAACAGGCTTACAACCTCTTCGACGGTGAGAGCAACGAACTTGTCGGCAAGGGTGAGAGTTGGACAAAAGCCACTGCCGCACATTTCCTGGCAAAGGCTTGTCTGTTTGCCGCTTCGGAACGCAATGCCGACTGGAACGCGTCGTTGAAGGAAGGTTTCCTGAAAAAAGGTCTTGAGGCTGCCAACTATGCCATTCAGGCACGCAAGCTGGAAAGCGACGTAATAGACCTCTACGGAAACTGGACCGGTCCTAACTGTGAACTTGAGCAAAGCAACGAAGTGCTTATGGTGGCTCCACAAGACGAGAATTTCGGTGGACGTACAACAAACCGTAACCCAGGCGCATTCTTCAACCCACAGTTCTCAAACTTTGCCAACACTACTCTTGGTAAAGAACGTGGAGTCATTTCCGGCGGTAAGGATTTCCAGCGTTTCCGTCCAACGGAATACACACTCTCTGCTTTCGACAATGTAAATGACGCACGCCTCTGGAAGTCGTTTGCAACTGTTTACGGAACTGCCGTTGATTATAAAGGTGACGAGAAAACAGGTGCTGCTCCTGTAAAAATCGGTGAGCCATCAACTGTATTCATCATCAACAAGAAAGACGAACACGCTTATGACAAGTTCAACTTTGGCGCAAAGCGTTATCAGGTTGACGCCAACTTCGTTGACGAGGCAGGACGTTTGCCAAAAGCCGGCAGAAGCCAAAAGCGTACAGGTGAGTCAACCTTCTCCGGTAAGCCAAACCAGCCAGTGCTCAACTCTTGGATACTCTACAAGGACGGCAAGTTCGTGGGTGACCAGTTTGGAAACACTCTTACTTCTACCTATGGGTCATGGGGATCAAACATGTTCCCAGGCGTAAGCAAGCACACTTGCGGATACCTCAATGCTTACGCGGGTGACTGTGGATCACGCGACATCATCCTCGCTCGTCTTGGTGAGACTTACCTCGTCCGCGCAGAAATAAAGGTCCGTCTCGAAGACTATGCTGGAGCAAAGCAGGACATCGACGCACTGCGTCGTCGTGGTGCATGGCACAAAGGTGAAAACCGAAGCTATTATGTTGACGGTTGCTACGAGGCTGCCATCAAGAGCACACAGCTCAGCAACGACGCCCGTGTAAAGGCAAACGACGGATGGAACCTCGGCATGAACACTTACTACCTGTCAAACCCAGGACTTGAAGTAACCTATGAATCAACAGAAAGCGAAATGACCAACTGGACTTGGGACAACCTTCCTGCTGAAGACGAGGCTATCTTGAAGAAACTTGGAGTAAGCGGCAAGTTCGACCGCGCCCTCAACTTCATTCTCAACGAGCACACTCGTGAGCTTGTAGGAGAGTTCGTACGTTGGGAACACCTCTCGCGCACCAAGACCCTTGAGACTCGTGCGGTTACTTTCAACAAAGACGTGAATGCGTTCGACAAGAACAAGCACTACCTTCGTCCTATTCCACAGACGTTCCTCGACCAGATGCAGAATGCTGACGGCACGAACCTGTCGGATGCTGACAAGGCTGCATGGCAGAACCCAGGATATTAATTTGTACGTTTGTTAATAATTTAGGTTATTAGTAGTATATTTTTCAAAGGTTAGTTATTTTTAAGTTTGGCGGCATCTCTTCTGTTGATAGAAGGGATGCCGCTTTAGTTTCCTTGAGTCATAAAAAAAAAGTTATTTCCTTGGAGAAATGAAATAAAAAATGTAACTTTGCGGCAAATATATAAAAATGCTTTCATATGAAGTACCCAATAGGAATACAAAGCTTTGATAGAATTATTGAAGATGGTTACGTATATGTTGACAAGACGGCATTGATATACGAGCTTGTCAGCAAGGGAACTATTTATTTCCTCAGCCGCCCACGACGCTTCGGCAAGAGCCTGCTCATCTCCACACTCGAGAACTATTTCCTCGGACGCAAGGAACTGTTCCGCGGACTTGCCATCGACGCATTAGAGAAGGAATGGGCGGAATATCCCGTGTTCCATATTGACTTCAATGGTGGCAACTACGACAAAGACGGAGTACTCGAAAACCGTATCCTTGGAAGTCTTGAGACATGGGAGAACCAATGGGGCAAAGACCCAATAAATAAGGAGCTCGGCGCAAGAATTGCCCATGTGCTTAAACAAGCGCACGAGAAGTCAGGACGACGCGCTGTCGTGCTTGTTGACGAATACGACAAGCCGCTGCTCGACGTTATTGACACTGACTATACAGGACTGCTCAACGGGAAGGAAACAAAACTTGAGGACATACATCGCGGTATATTAAAAGGTCTATACAGCGTGTTCAAACTCGCCGACAAGCATCTGCAGTTTGTGTTGCTTACAGGAGTCACGAAGTTCTCGCAGGTCAGCGTGTTCAGCGGCTTCAACCAGCCTAACGACATCAGCTACGACTCCCGTTTCGACGCACTTTGCGGCATCTCCAAAGAAGAACTGCTCTCGGTGTTCAAGGATCAGATAAAGGAGCTTGGTGAGGTGAACGGTATGACGGAGGAAGAGACAATCGCAAAGCTGAAACGGAAATATGACGGTTATCACTTTAGCGACGGAATGACTGACGTGTTCAATCCGTTCAGCCTATTGAACTGTTTCCAAAAACGAAAATTTATGGACTATTGGTTCGCCACTGGCACTCCGACGTATCTGATGCGCTTGATGGCAAACAACCACGAGAACATCAACGAACTGGCAGGAAAGGAATATCCTGCGGCTGAATTTGTAGATTACAAGGCAACAAAGCAAAAGCCGCTGCCTATGATTTACCAAAGCGGATATTTTACCATAAAGGGTTACAACCGCCGACGCGACACCTATCTGCTCGACTTCCCCAACGAGGAAGTGCGCAGCGGAATGGTAGCCGTATTGTCGTCCGACTATTTTGGCGACACAAGCAGCCCATCAACATGGCTCAACGACGTAAGCGACTCGTTGGAAGCGGGCGACCTCGAGAAGTTCAAGCTCCAGCTGACCGGTTTCCTCTCCAACATCTCCTACCACTTCCAGCGCAAGCAGGACGCAAGGGAGTGTGAACGTCATTTCCAGTACACCTTCTACCTCATCCTCCAGTTGCTCGGCAAATACAACACCTACGTAGAGAAGGAGACGAGCCAAGGCAGGATAGACTGCGTGCTCGAGTGTCCCGACTATGTCTATATCTTCGAGTTCAAACTCAACTCCACAGCAGAAGTAGCCTTGAAGCAGATTGACGAAAAAGGCTACGCTCTGCCATACGCAGCCGACAAACGAAAGGTATATAAGGTAGGCATCAGCTTCTCTTCTGAGACAGGTTCCGTGAACGATTTCGACTACAAGTCACGCGAGTAGTTCCTTATAGTATTGTGAAGCTTAACATAACCTTATGTTTCGCCGACTTCTTTGGAGGAATGAAATTAATTATGTATCTTTGCCACGAAATATGATAACGCATGACAATGAAGTACCCGATAGCAATACAATGCTACGGGCAAATACATGCGGAAGTTTACGGAAAGTTAAACAAGAAGATGACAGTAAAAAGGTTTTATAATATTGCAGGTCACACAGTGACTCTCGACATTGAGGAGACTCTTGCCACAACGCTTACAAACTATGAACCGTTTGAGACGGAAGAAAGCACGAAACCGGTGTTCACCCTTACCGTTAGGGAAGGGACCGACGATTTGGACGGCATGAAAGTGGAATGGCGACAAGAGGAGGAGGGGCAGGAGATAGTGTGCGGAACAGTGGAAGGCAAGCCAGCATTCTCCTTCGTGTGGCAGGGAGAGAATGGCGGACGCTTAGTGTGCGACAACGACTACAGAACAGCCTTTCTTACACTTTGCGGCAACCACAGGAAAGCCACGGTCGATAACGCTATGATGGTGGTGTTCGCACTTGCCACGTCGCCTCACGGGACGTTGCTTTTCCATTCCTCCACGGTTAGCCACAACGGCAAGGCATACATGTTTCTCGGCAAGAGCGGGACGGGCAAGAGCACCCATTCGCGACTGTGGCTTCAGAACATCGAAGGCACATCGCTCGTCAACGACGACAACCCCGTGGTGCGCATCCACGACGACGGTATGATACGGGTCTATGGGTCGCCATGGAGCGGCAAGACACCTTGCTACCGTCATGTGGATTACGAACTTGGGGCAATAGTGGGTCTGAGCCAGGCTCCCGAGAACAAGATACGGCGAATGAAAGGCATCGAGGCTTACGCGCTTCTCGCTGCAAGCGTGTCGGGAAAGCGATGGGACAAGAGTGTGGCTGACGGCCTGCACCGTTCACTTAACCAGCTGGCAACGGTAGCTGCAGTGTGGCATCTTGACTGCCTGCCCGACCGTGACGCTGCATTACTCTGCATGACGACAACAGCATGAACGACGTGATGATACTCAACGAGGCCGTGAGGCTGGTGGAAGAAGGCCTCAGCGTCACGCTGCCTGTCGATGGACGCAGCATGCTGCCCTTCATCATTGGCGGCAGGGAGAGCGTAATCCTTACGAAGCCTGACGGCATCGTGTGCGGCGACGTGGTGCTGGCATGGATTGCCGGCAGCCGTTTTGTGCTTCACCGTGTGATTGCCATCGACGGCGACAAGGTGACGCTCATGGGCGACGGCAACTTGCAGGGAGTGGAACGCTGCACCTTTGCCGACGTGAAGGCCAAAGCGACTCACGCCATCAGTTCCCGAGGCCGCCGTTACCTTTACACTCCTTGGCGCGTGAAAGCTTCCCGCCTGTGGCTAAGGCTAAGGCCTATAAGGAGATATTTACTGAAGATTTACAAAATAATGATACATATATGAGAAAGAAAAACGGATTTGTCCTCCGTGAGGTTTGCGGAGAGAAAGTGATTGTAGGAGAAGGTCTTGGAGCCGTTGATTTCGGAAAACTGATAAGCATGAACGAGACAGCTGCATGGCTTTGGGAACATGCCGACGGCGATTTCACTGCCGACGACCTGGCAAAGGCTCTTCAGGAAGAATATGACGTTGAGGAAAGCGTGGCTGCCAACGACGTGAAAGCCATGCTCGACGAATGGCTGAACATCGGCATCGTTGAGCGATGAACTATGGCGCATGGTTCTTCCGCAACACGCGAGGCATAAGGCTTAACATCGTCTCGCGAATGATTCTTGGCATAGGGCAGACCGCCTTAGGCCTTTGGGTGGTGTGGCTTAGCAAACGCTTTGTCGATGAGACCGTGCTCGAAGGCTCGAAGGGCGAGATTGCCCTGGAGGTAGGTATGCTGATGACTGCAATAGTTGCAGGTGTGGCTCTTCGCCAAGTGTGCAACTACCTCGGCAACAAGGCTTTCATCAAGAAAGTGGCAGAACTTAGGCTGAAGCTGTTCGGCAACCTGTTTAGAAGAAAACTCTTCGACGACGACGAACTACATTCGGGTGACGTCAGCTCGCGTATGGCCAAGGACATTGACAACGTTAGCGAGACCATGGCAGCGACCATTCCCCAGTCCTTCACCCTCGTAGTGCAACTGGTCGGGGCGTTCCTGCTGATGAGATGGTTTGACAATCGTCTGGCGTGGGCATTGGTACTGCTGACACCATTGGCTATAGGTATAGGGAAAATCATTTCCCACAAGCTGCGAACCATAACCCTAACCATACGTCAGGACGAAAGCCGCATACTGGCGAAGATACAGGAGAGCGTCGAGCAGAACGTGATGCTCAGGTCGCTGCAGGGGGAGAAATGGATGGCAGACAGGGTGGCAGAACTGCAGGACAAGCAGAACACCAACTACATCCATCGCCAGCGATTCATGGTGGTCAGCCGCTTCGCTCTCGGCTGCGCTTTCGGATTGGGATACATGCTTGCCTTCGTCTGGGGAGCCTACGGACTGAGAACAGGTGCGATCAGCTTCGGAGTGATGACATCATTCCTTCAGCTCGTCGGTCAAATACAACACCCCATCCTCTCGCTCCTCAACTACTTCCCCTCAATTATTTACAGCACCGCGAGCATCGACCGGCTGCAGGACATGGAGACCCCGGAAGCCGACTCCTTCGACGACACACCGCAGGACAATCTCCACCGTCCTCTCGGCATCAAGGCAGAAGCCGTGAGCTTCCGCTACGCCAAAGGCGACCGTGAAGTGCTGAAGGAGTTCACCCATGACTTCAAGCCCTGCAGCAAGACCGCCATTCTCGGCACTACCGGAATAGGCAAGACCACACTGTTCCGGCTCGTGCTCGGCTTCATCTCGCCCTGCAGCGGCAGCATAAGTCTCTATGACTCAAACGGACAGGCCGGCATCAGCAGCGCCACACGACGCCACCTGGTGTTTGTTCCGCAGGGCAATACCCTGATAAGCGGCTCGATACGCAACAACCTGCTCGTTGCCAAGCCCGATGCCACCGACGCTGAGCTCCGACAGGCGCTCACCGTGGCATGTGCCGAATTCGTGTTCCAACTACCCAAGGGCATTGACACCGAACTGGGCGAGCACGGAGGAGGACTAAGCGAAGGTCAAGCGCAACGCATCGCCATCGCACGAGGCCTGCTGCGTGACGGCTCCATACTCCTTTTGGACGAAATCAGTTCCGCTCTCGACGAAGCCACCGAGCGCGAACTGTTCAGCCGCCTGTTTGCCTCACGTCCCGACACTACCGTCCTTCTCATCACCCACCGCGATGCAGTGGCAAGCCTTTGCGACAACAAAGCAAGCCTCAGCTCTCAATGAACTCGTCGATGAGCGTGGAGAGGTCGTCAGGCTCAAGCTCGCGGAGAGACTGGTCGTCAAGGTCGATGCGGTTGACGAGGAAGAGGAGGGCGTCGTGGGTGAGCGGGAATTCTTTCTTGTGGATGATGAGGGAGAGGATGATGACCATGCGGTCGCTCATGAGGAAACGGCGGGCGGTCTCGCGATGGTCGTTGAGGTAAGCGTTTACACGCGGCGAGAAGTCCTCCGACTTAAGCCTTATGCGCATCTTGTTGCGCAACATGGCGCGAAAATTGCCGCGAATGTAGTTCTCCAGAGCCATCTCTCGGAACAGCGACCGCATGGTCCACTCCGAGGTTTCGAGCTGGGCAATGATGCCGTTGAGCACTCTCGACTGCCCTTCGTAGCCAGCCCAGTCGTCCTTGCACTTGTAGCGCATGTCATGCTCCACCTCGTGCCATCCCTCAGAGAAGACGGTGCGTATCTGTATCTCGTAAGTGCTGTCGATGTATTGCGCGTATTCCGGCGGTAGGGCGTTGCGGAAGTCATCGACGTAGGCTTCGGGCAAGGCTCTCGTGATGTTGAGCCGCTGGGGGCGGAAGGTGGACGAGTCGTGGTTGTCGATGCTCTGTCTCACCACGTCGCCACATCCGAAGAAGGTTGAAAGCACATCGACGTCATCGGGGAAATAGACCACGACACGCAGTCCGATAATGTCCTGCATGCGTGACTTCCCCGAGGTGTAGAGATGTCCCTTAAATCCCATTTTGTGTCGAATCGACTCTATGGTTTTCACTCTCCAAAACAGCCGGAACATCATTCCGCTCTTGCCTATCTGTCGGGTAAGGTCCTGCTGTAGTCTGTCGGCAATCGTTGTCAGTGTCATGTTTTCTTTCTTTTGTTTTGAAACAGTCATTCTGCTGGGTCAGGAACCGTAGGTAGCGACGGCAGAACTTTGGATTGTATGCATTGAAGATGTTGTTGGCAAAGAGTATGTCGGTAATCTTGTTGTCGCGAACGTAGTCAACCATGTTCTTCGTGAAGTAGCGCGTGTCAACGACATGCACTTCCTCGAAGGAGAAGAATAGATAGCCGGGAAGGGCGTTGCCGAAGCTGTCCTTGAGAATGAGCACACGGCGACGGTTGGCGGTGGATGTAGTCACACGCGTGAGCTTGGCGTCGCTGCCCATGAAGGTGCTGTAGGCACCGCCGCTGCCGTCGCGGAAGCGATAGAAGAAAGGTCCGCGATAGGTCCTGCCTACGGCGGTGACGTGGTAGGCACTGTCGATGATGTAGTCGGTGTAGGTGACCTTGTAGCTGACTCCCTGCGGCACGTAATATACGAAGTCCTCGGGCGCTTTCTTTATGGAGATGTCGTTGGAGTAGCCGTACATGCTGCCTACAAAGCCGTGGACCGTGTGTTGCCGGTAGCTGTCGAGACCCTTGAACGGCACCTGTGCCACGCGGGCGAACTCCTTGGCGGCATAGAACGCGCCGAGAGGCGACCAGTGGTGGTCGGTGCGCAGGTAGATAGGTTCGTCGGAATGCTCGCCGAGCGAGGTATATACATCGACCGCCAGCACGTCGGGGTCAAGGCGCGAGTGTATGTTGTTGATGGTGGGCCACTGCCTGCGTGTGCGGCTTCTCGCCTTTTCGGGGCAGTAGAATTCGATGGCTGTGGGTATGACCATGCAATAGACGTTGACCTGCGGCCCGAAGGTCTTCTTGTATTCGTTAGCCACACGTGCGTAGGTGCCTCCGCCCTTGGCTCCTCCTCCGAATGCCATCAGCGCCCTTGTGTTGTCGCCGCTGCCTACGATGAGTATTCCGGCGTTGGCAATCTTTGCCGTGCCTTCATTGTCGTTGTCGAAGCCTTTGACGAGTCCGTCGCCTTTCATGCCGTCATCGTCGTCTTCCTCCTCGTCGTCAGCCCCGTCGCCATCGGCTGTCGCACCGCTTCCGTGGAAGGTTATGCGACTGTCGCCCAATGGCAGGCGCTGAAGGTCCTTGAGTTCCATGCTGAATGCCATCAGGCAGTCGCGGAACGGCTCGCTGTCGCTGAACCACGACGACACCGCTGCTGTGAACTCTCCCTTGGCAAGCCGGTCGGCGCTGAACGCGGGGAATGCTGCCAGGTCGCGTTTCTCCAACGGCGAATAGACGCTGCGGGGGAATGTGGCGAACACGTAGGCGATGGTGGCGAACACAAGGGAGATGATGAAGATATAGAGTCGGTTCATAGGCGGTCAGAATCGGGTGTAGATGAATGCGTTGTTGGTTGCGCCCACAAGCAGTGCTACGCTGACGCCAAGGGCGACGATGGAGAACGTGGCGCGAAGGGCAAACCGAACGGTGGAGTGAGCCACAGGCCATCGCGAGAGTGCAGCCGACAGCAGTCTGCCCGACCATCGGCGCAGGGGCATGACGAAAGCTATTGCCGCCACCCAGAGCCAGAACGAGTCGGCAAGGGTGCTTTCCGTCAGGAAGTCGGTGAACACGGGTGCCATGCCGAAGAACGCCCAGAAGAACGTTTGCAGCGACGCGAGGTCGTCGTAATAGAAGATGCCCCACCCTATGACGACGAGTGCCATGCTATAGAGGTGCGACTTTATCCTCACGTGCTTTTCAATCATGACGATAAGTCCGAAGTAGAGCCCCCAGAGGATGAAGTTCCAGCTTGCGCCGTGCCACATGCCGGTGAGAAACCACACGGCGAGGATGTTGAGAGGCTGGTGGCGACGATTGCCTCCAAGGGGTATATAGACATAGTCGCGGAAGAAGCTGCCCAGCGAGATGTGCCACCGTCGCCAGAAGTCGGTGATGCTGCGGCAGCAGTAGGGATGGTCGAAGTTTTCACGGAAATGGAACCCCATGGCACGCCCCATGCCTATCGCCATATCGGAATAGCCGGAGAAATCGTAGTAAATCTGAAGGGTGAACGCCACGATGCCCACCCATGCACCGGTAGTGGTCAGATGGGGAAGACCGTCGGTGAGCAACCGTGATGAAATCTCCGACAGCTGGTTGGCTATGACCACCTTTTTCGTCAGTCCAATAATAAAGCGCCATACGCCTTCCGCCACGTCGTCGGCGGTTACCTTTCGTCGGGTTATCTCTTCTGCCACAGTGCCGTATCTCACTATCGGTCCTGCTATAAGCTGGGGAAACATTGACACGTAGAGCAAGAGGTTGTAGAACCTCCGCTGCACCGGCGACTCGCGACGATAGACATCGACGATGTAGGATATGGACTGGAAGATGTAGAAGCTGATGCCAATGGGAAGCGATATCTGCGGCACCGGGACACTGATGCCTACGTCGCATAGTGTGGTGGCGATGAAACCGGCATACTTGAACACTCCGAGCACCGCAACGTTCATTGCCACAGCCGTTGCCATCGCCGCCTTCCTGTGACTTTGCGCCGCATCGACGGCAAGTCCCGCAAAATAGTTCATCACCACGGTTGCGACCATGAGCAGCACATAGACGGGTTCACCCCAGGCATAGAACACCAGGGAGAAAAGAACCAGCACGAGGTTCTTCAGCGTGTTTCCTCTCCCGAGTGCCGCAGCTATGAGGTAGCAGACGACAAATGCCGGCAGGAACGCGAAAAGGAAGAACAGGTCAGAGAATACCATTGGCAACAATATATATATAATGTCTTGTCGGCTGCAAAGGTAACAATTTTATCTGAAAAGAACCGAAAACGACGTAACATTTTGTACATGTTATATATAAAAATGTTACATTTTGTACTTTTAACAATAAATTTTCCCGAATTGACTAAGCCATTCTCCATTTTTTTACTATATTTGCAACCGAAAACGAAATGTAATGCTAAAACTAAATAGGTATGAATAATATTGTAATATTGACCGACAATGGGGATTTGTCTAATAATGACTTATCGACAAAAATACAAGAATTGACAGGTCTGAAATTTGACTCGTCATCATTGTTTGGCACAATCAAGCCCCGCGTCGAAAAGCCCTCGGGTAAGAAAACTGAGAGTACGAACGACGGACTTGTTGACCCCGAAGAATCGGGTATTTGCCTTAAGATAGGTGGCTCAGACGGATGGATAATCAATAATGGGTCCATCACTCTGAAGGTTGTGTCGGCAAGTTACGAGAAAAGGGTTTACCAGCCCGGAGAGTTCTGTGTGGTTTTTTCGGTCACGACAGATGCTAATAGGGGCGAAATCATAAGCAGTCTGAAAACGGAACTGACTGACACAGACGGGAACAATAAAGTGTTAAAGACCATCATACATCTTTTGGGATTATACGAAGTTGATAAAAATACTAAAGATGTCTTCTCCATCTGCAAGCACTACTACGTCCACGACTTTGAGGTTTTCTCCGATGTGAAAGTCGAATGGGATAATGGTGTAAAAGTCGAAAAGAAAGCCACGTACGTGAGAATGCACTGTTTCAGCCCCGACAAGCTCCTTACCTTGGACAAATACTCCAAGGCCTACAGCGGTGTGACGTTCGACAAAGAGCTGTTTAAGGAGATGGCAGTAAAGCCCGAACTCAGGGATGACAAGGAAAAACTGTGTGAACTGGATTATAAAACAAGTTACATGGTCAACACATACTATGAAGAAGGCGGTTCCTCCAAAGACATCAGCTTCCCCTATCTTGTGCAGTACAACGAGAGCTACTACGACTTTCTCAAGCGCATCGCCGCACGCTGCGGTGAGTTCCTCTACCACGAAGACGGCAAGCTCACCCTCGGCCTCAGTGATAAGAAGAAGCCTGGTTCTACCACGAATCTGGATAACGTGGATGTCATATATCCCAAGGTGTCGATAGTGGAAAGCAACGTGGAAGTGACACCATATAGCGGCACATGTTTAGGAGCCGAGGATACAGAGAGCACTGATTACCCATACAATGCCGAATATTCTGTTGACGACAACCAAAGAATCATGTCGAAGGGTTATAACGAGACGTTGTATAAAAAATTGCTCGCATGGGAGAAGTTCGCTTACGCATCGGCAAGCTCGATGTTCACTAAAGGCGAATCGATTGAGGCGGCATTGACAAGCTCATTAGCCACCCTTTTCGCAGCTGCTGCCGATGCAGGCGTCAACAAGGCAATGTTTGAAGATGATTTCGAGGATGAAATTAAGGAATATTGCGAGAATGTGGGAATAAACAAGTTACAGGATACCAACAATAAAATATTCGCCAACAACTTGCTGAACACAAACTTCTACAACTATGAGCAAAACGCAAAATGGGCTGAAAGCAACACCGTAGTGCTTGACTATCAAGACAAGACACCAACTCTCAAGCTCGGAACACCCGTTAACCTCAACGACGGCGTGGCTGATTTCTATATCGTCACAAGAGTGTCGGGAACATTCAAGCCCAACGACGAAAACAAACTGATAATCAGTAACAATGCGGAAATAGTGCCCGTGCGCACCATTTCCACATCAGACGGTAATTCAAAAACAATAATAGCCCCGCCGCATTACAACATTCCACGCATACGCAACTCTGAGACACAGGAGGCTGTCGTGATGGACACAAAGGACATACTGCTACTCGGACGAGTGAGGGTGAAATTCCTGTGGCAGAATGACAAAGTGCTCTCGCCATGGATCAGGGTGGCATCGCCATATTCCGGAGGAAAAAGCGGAGGAATGATCATGACACCGGAAATTGGAGACCACTTGATGGTCAACTTCATCGACGGTAACGTCGAATGCCCATATGTAGGGGGCTATGTACCCACACAGTCCACCATGCCGGCTTTCGGCGGCGGACTCCTTAAGGACAAATTCTCGCCGAAATACAATCGTAAGGTCATCTCCTCAGCAAAGGGCCATGCCATCACCTTCATCGACAAGACCGATAGGTCGTCGGTGCTTAACATGGTTTGCCCTCCAGTATCAATGTTCATAAACATGTATCAGGGAATAGCAAAACAGTGCCACGGCAAGACCGACGATCTCGGCATTGACGAGACCATCGCCCCGTTCACTGGCGGAATTAACCTTCGGGACCCTAACGGAGTGTATGAGCTTGACCTCTCTGCCAAGAACAGGGCAATCTCCATCAACAGTCCGTTTGGAACGGTGAGCATCTCCGCCTTTACAGGCATTACCATCGACGCTCCCAACGGCGACGTGAAAATCAGGGGAAAGAACGTGTCGATAGAGGCAGGAAACAATGTCAGCATCGTTTCCGGACAAAACATCAGGGACAAGAAATTTGGCTTTGGCACAGGACTCGTAACTGGAAGTATATCGCTTGTCAACGTGCTTACGACGATCGCAGGAAAGTCCATCACCGCCGCCGCACCGTGGATGGGCGAGTTGACAAAAATTGCCGACGTGTCGTTCCTGCGCAGCTCGTGGGAGATATTCATCCGTCCTGTAGAAGGTACGCTAAGACTGAAGTCAAAGCGCAACACGCTCATCACCGCCGGCAAAGGCAATGCCGTCATACCAAAGG
>JALFCG010000145.1 GCA_022771265.1 Prevotella sp. | reverse complement strand
GTGGGCGGCAATGGCAAAGCCTAGGCGGACAATCATTCCCGAGGAATAGCGCTTCACGGGAGTGTCGAGATACTTTTCAACTCCGGCAAAATCTACTATCTCGTCGAGCTTACGGGTGATTTCAGCCTTTGTCATACCCATGATAGAGCCATTCATGTAGATGTTTTCACGACCTGTCATTTCGGGATGAAAACCAGTGCCTACCTCAAGCAGAGAAGCAATGCGGCCTTTTACCTTTATTGAACCTACAGTCGGGGATGTAACACGAGACAATATCTTCAAAAGCGTGGATTTGCCGGCTCCATTCTTGCCGATGATTCCGACAACATCTCCTTGCTCTACACTGAAGCTTATATCTTTCAGCGCCCATACAAAACGGCTGTCGCCCTTCTTTGTGCGGTCGTTCACCTCACCAATCTTCAAATAAGGGTCTTCCTTGCCGCGGACACGTGCCCACCAGCGGTTGAGATCCTGGCTCAGTGTACCAGTGCCAAACGTGCCAAGCACATACTGCTTTCCCACCCTATCGAATTCTATTACTTTTCTGCTCATAACTCTTCATTTTTCATCCAACAATTGACATGGATTGGTGATGAACGTAGTTGCTCCCTTTGACTCAAGGAAGCTACGGTCGCGGAATCCCCACAGTACACTTATACAGGGAAGACCACTGTTGACCGCTGTTTCATAGTCCACCTCGCTATCGCCTACATATACCGCATTCTGCTTTGTGACACCAAGTTGTCGTAGGGCTTCTTCCACAGTGTCGGGTGCTGGTTTCTTGCGTATTCCTTCACGTTCACCTATGGAAACCTCCACGATATTGCCGAAGAAGTGACGGCATAGCTCTTTGGTTGCAGCATAGAACTTGTTGCTCACGACGGCTATCCTCTTTCCACGATGTTTAAGCTCTTGAAGAGTCTCCATTATGTTGGGATATGGACAGGTGGTGTCGAGTGAATGCTCCATATAGTGATGGCGGAACGTCTGTAACACCTGCTCTGTCTTTTCGGCTGTTGTGCCTTGTGGTACTGCTCGCTCAATGAGTTTCCTGACTCCATTGCCCACGAACAGTCTGACATCGTCAATTGAATGCTCAGGCATCTCGTGCATGCGAAGGGCGTAATTAGTGCTGGCCGCAAGGTCTCCAATAGTGTTCAACAGGGTTCCGTCAAGGTCAAATATGTAAGTGTTGTACTCTTTCATCGTCTGCTTCTTTTAATCATCGTGTTAAGTTTCTTGTTATACGCTGTCTCATCCATGAGTCGTTCAATAGTGATGTGCATCCTATATTTCCAGCGGTTGTAACTGTCGCCGGGAGTGTTGATGCGTTCATCACGCGGATTATTTGAACGTAGTGTGGCGTCCATAGAAAGCCAATCCTGAAGTGAGATGACACACATCATTGACGGCGAATAGAGATGTCGGGCTATGATTTCCTCTGCAAGTGTCGTGGTAAGTTGTTCAGGTGCCCTACCTTCCTTTTGCATCATCTCCACAAAGTAATGTTGTGCCTTCTGTCGGTTTTCCTGCCACCACAGTCGCAACGGGGCCATGTCGTGAGTAGTGATGGTTGCCAGGCTTAAGTAGGGATTGGCCTCAAGGTGAGCAAAGTCGCAGTCTTCTTGTTTGGGCATGGTTTGGATTTCGAGTGTAGGAATTCTCAATTGTCCGAGAACCTCGCCGACACAAGCAGGCATAGGTCCAAGGTCTTCTGCGCAAGTCAGCATTCTTGTATCCTTGAGAATCATTGACAGTCGCCTTCTGCCGACATAGTCCCAAAGTGCATTGTGGCGTTCATAATAATAATTGTTATATAGTCGCATGAATGAGTCTCGGTCGTCAGTTCCAAGAAGTTGGTAGGCCGGGGTCGTGAATGCGTTGACACGTGGATGATACATGTTTGGATTGCGCCTGTCAGCTACAAACAGCACATTAGCCGCAAGCCTGCAAAGACCGTCGCGAATCCAGATGCTGTTTTCGTCACTCTTGCCACCGAACAGTTCATGAATCTTCTTTTGTGTGGAACATTCCTCACGCAGGTCATAAAGGTCGTAGGCTTTCTTAACAAGGTAACGCTCGCGAACATAGTTTGCATGAATGCCGAAGACGCGGTTAATGATACTGTCATTAATGAGGGGTGACGAGTAACTGTCGCGATGGAATGACAGTCCGTAATATCCCATTTCCGCTTCGTCGAACGGCATTGCCGGAGAGAAGTGTCCTTTTAGTCCATCGACATTCTCATTGGGAATCTCCCAAATACGGAAGAATCCGAGAATATGGTCAATACGTATTGCACTGAAGTACTGTTCCATAGTCTTCAGCCGTTCTCTCCACCAACGGAACTTGTCGGCTTCGAGGGCGTCCCAGTTAAATGTTGGGAATCCCCAGTTTTGCCCATTACGGTTAATGTTGTCGGGGACGGTACCAGCCTGACAGTCAAGGTTAAAGAACGAAGAGTTAGCCCATGCTTCAACGCTGTCGCGACTTACTCCTATGGGCATGTCTCCCATTAGTACGATACCTTTTGTTGCGGCATAGTCAGACGCTCGTTTCAGTTGGGTGTGGAGGAGATATTGTATGAAGAATATGAAGTGAGCTTCATTGGTATCGCATATTTCCTGAGTCTTTTTCCTGTCATAAACGGCATTGTCTCCCCAATCAGTAAAGCGGGCTGTATGGTGCTTGTCGCGTAGAACGCAGAAAGCGGCATAGGGTTGTAGCCAAGATGCGTTATTTTCAACAAAGCGTTTATAGTCGTCATCGCGGGAGATGGCTTCGTGACATTCTTCATATAGGTGCCATAGATACTCTTTCTTCACTCTTTCTACGGCTTCATAGTCAGTGTAGTCGAGAGCGTTCAGTTCTGCCCGCCTTCGGTTGTATTCAACCATAAGGGACGGGTCGGACAACTTTCCGGCCTGCTCCAAATCGACATACTGCGGATGGAGGGCGGAAGTGCTGATTATATTATAAGGATAGGAGTCCTGCCAGTTATGCTGCATTGTGGTGTCGTTGACTGGCAGAATCTGCAGAATTTTCAGTCCTACCATGTCCATCCAGTCAACAATACGTGCAATGTCTCCGAAGTCACCTACTCCACAGGAGTGTTCACTGCGAAGCGAGAATACTGGCAATGCCACTCCCGCGACACGCCAGGTGCTTTCAGCAAGCCTTAGGATGCCGTCGCTAAGAACTGTCACCTCTCCGTCGCGAATACTGCTTACATCAACCCTGCGGTTTTCTCCTCCCTCCCAGTCTATGAACTCATGTGTTGAGTCGTCAATGACAACATATTTATATTCAATTTCCGGGAACAGCGAATCTACATTCATCGTGATAGTCCATATCGAACAGCCACAATATGTCATTTTCATGTATCTCGACGTGCTCCATCCGCCTAAGGCAGGATGACTGCCGCATAAAGCTACTGACTGGCCGCTTTTCAGTTGCGGTGCTGACACGCGGAAAAAAATAGTCTTTCGATATAGAGGAAGTCTTAGTGGAACAAGGTCGTCACCTGTCACTGCATCCGAACGGCTTGTGGTTACATAAGCCTTGGTGTATAGATGAGACATGAGAGGAATGTCCTTCCAGCAGTCATTCATCACATAGTCATGGGCATTATCACAAGGAATCCTTCTTGGAACAATGCTCCATTCCCTGCGTTGTAAGTAATCGTCTCCACATCTGACCTGATATTCGTATTCAAACGACGTGAATATTCTGTGCCTTGACTCCATGACGGCCAGCTCGGTTGCCCAGCGTTCACCGTCGTCAGTGGAGAGTTGTTGTAAGTATGTTTTCCTTACACCTTCTGCTGTGGTGAGTTTCACCTCGACCCAGATGCTTTCACCCCATTTCGTGTTATAATATATGCTAAATCTTAGTTTCATTTCAATAATTTTGTTCCAAAGGTAGTATAAATTGCCGAGAAGACAAAATAAATTGGGATTTTTTTTGTTGTTTCAACAATAAATATTATCTTTGCAAAAGAAAGGTAGCATCTTTTTGTGAAAAAGAAATAAAATAGTCGTGATTATTTGACAAAACAAGTCATGTGGCATACTGTTTGCTGTTTTTCACATAGAACGATGTTTTAAATAAAGAAAAGGACAGTATTTTAAAATATGACAACCCAATTCACACAACAGGTATCAGAAATACTTGCATTCGGCAAGGAAGAAGCATTAAGGCTGAACACTCCTTTTGTCGGACCAGAACATTTAATGCTCGGCATCCTAAGGCAGAATGGTCAGGATGTGGCTGACGTATTCAGGAAATTGAATATTGACCCGAAGGTAATCAAGAGGGAACTCGAAGAGGAATTAGTCAACGAAATCGATCCAAGGGTGGGCAGCGACAGCAAGATGGACCTTACCCTTGCTGCTAACAACATACTAAAGTTAGCGGTTCTTGAGGCACGGATGCAACACACGAACATGGCAGACGTAAAGCATGTGCTGCTTGGAATTCTACATGACAAAGCGTGCAACAACGCCAGGAAGGTGCTCGAAAAAAACAATATCGACTACGACATGGTAGTTGATTTGATGCGGGAGACAAACAAGGCGAAAGACAGCTCGGGACTCTCCGATGACGACTTTGACGACGCTGACGATATGGATTTTGCGACAGCCGGTAAACCGCATGGTGGCAAGAGTAGGACAAGCATGGCATCGCAGAATGACAGTAAGACCCCATTTTTGGACAATTTCGGTATAGACCTAACCGCTGCAGCTGAAGAGGGAAAACTGGATCCTGTCGTAGGTAGGGAAAAGGAAATACAACGTGTCACTGAGATACTTTCACGCAGGAAAAAGAACAATCCGGTTCTTATCGGTGAACCAGGCGTGGGTAAAAGTTCAATTGTCGAAGGACTGGCACAAATGATTGCAGACCGACGAACCTCCCCCTTACTATACAATAAGCGTGTCATCAACCTTGACCTCTCAGGTATTGTTGCCGGAACAAAATACAGAGGCCAGTTTGAGGAACGTATTAAGGCTTTGATAAAAGAAATAGTGAATAACCCAGATGTCATCATATTCATTGACGAGATTCACACATTGGTCGGCGCTGGCTCTACACCTGGGAGCATGGATGCTGCAAACATGCTGAAACCGTCGCTGGCAAAGGGAAAGATACAGTGTATCGGTGCAACTACATTGGACGAATACCGTAAAACTATAGAGAAGGACGGAGCTCTTGAACGTCGTTTCCAAAAAATCATTGTCGAACCCACGACCAAGGAACAAACAATGGAAATACTTGGGAACATACGTTCAAGATATGAATATCATCATGGTGTCAACTATTCTGACGAAGCACTGAAAGCTTGCGTGGAGCTGACCGAAAGATACGTAAACGACAGGAACTTCCCTGACAAGGCTATTGACGCGCTTGATGAGACAGGCGCATATATACATGTGTCAAAATATGCCATGCCTCCTGAAATAGTCAAAGTGCAGAAACTAATTAGTACACTTAAGGAAAAGAAACAGGCCGCCGTCAAGGAACAGAACTACGAAAAGGCCGCTTCCTATCGTGACCAGCAGCTTACGGAAGAAGCAAGACTTGCAGAACTGCAGGAGTCAATGAAGGCTGGGAATGTCATAGAAAGACAGGAAGTGGAGGAAACCGACGTAGCTGACGTTATCGCAAGAATAACAGGGATACCGGTACAAAGAATGTGCCAGTCAGAGAACGAGCGATTACGTAACATGTCATCGCATCTCAAAGGCGAAGTGGTTGCTCAGGACCAGGCCATTGACAAGATGGTTAAAGCAATACAAAGAAACCGAGTAGGACTCAGAGACCCGAATCATCCAATAGGGGTGTTCATGTTCCTTGGTCCAACAGGTGTGGGCAAAACTTATCTCGCAAAGAAACTGGCAGAGTATATGTTTGGTACAAAGGACGCGTTGATAAGAGTTGACATGAGTGAATACGGTGAAAGCTTCAATGTCTCCAGGCTGGTAGGGGCTCCTCCTGGATATGTCGGATATGAAGAAGGCGGACAACTGACGGAGAGAGTAAGGCGCCGTCCGTATTCCATCGTGTTGCTCGACGAGATTGAAAAAGCCCATGGCAACGTGTTCAACATGTTGCTTCAAGTGCTTGACGAGGGCCGTTTGACTGATGGTTCAGGACGCCTCATCGACTTCCGTAACACCGTAATAATCATGACGAGCAATGCTGGAACAAGACAGCTCAAGGAGTTTCAGCACGGAGTCGGGTTTAATGCAGCCGGCATGGTAAATGGTGTGGCAAGCAGCGATAAAGACAAGGAATATGCCCGCAATATCATTCAGAAAGCACTTAGCAAGCAGTTCGCGCCGGAGTTCCTTAACCGTCTCGACGAAATCATCACATTTGACCAGCTTGACATGAAGGCCATCAGGGAAATTGTTGAAATCGAAATCAAACCATTGCTCAAGCGTGTTGAAGGAATGGGATATGATATCAGTATGACCGAGTCGGCAAAGGATTTTGTCGCCCAAAAAGGATATGACATCCAATTTGGTGCACGTCCATTGAAGCGTGCCATACAGAATCACGTTGAGGATGGGCTGTGCGAACTAATCATCAACGACCGTCTCTCTCCCGGCGACAAGATTGTCGTTGACAGAAGTGAGGACGAGAAGGAACTGATATTCTCAATTGAGAAATAATAACAACATTCACAGACATGATTAAAATAAAGGTGATTGCTACCTCGGCATTGCTTTGCTTTACAATGAACATTATGGCAGACTGTAAGGACGTTATAATAAGGGTATTGGGAACAAGCGACATTCACGGTTGCTTCTTCCCATACGACTTCATCGAACGAAAACCGATGAAAGGGTCATTGGCAAGAGTAAGCCATTATGTTAACGAGGTCAGAAGGCAACATGGTGAAAATGTAATCCTTCTTGACAACGGTGATATCCTTCAAGGTCAACCGACTTGTTTTTACTGCAATTATGCAAATCCGAAGATAGCCAATGCTGCCGCGTTGGCTGTCAACTACATGAAATACGACGCACAGACCATCGGTAATCATGATGTTGAAACAGGCCACAATGTTTATGACAAATGGATTGATGAGGTAAACTGTCCAATGCTTGGAGCAAATGTCGTTGATGAAGCCACTGGTAATCCTTACCTTAAACCATACATTATTCTCGAGCGTGAAGGAATAAGGGTGGCGGTAATAGGCATGCTCACTCCTGCTATCCCCAATTGGCTGCACGAAGACCTGTGGAAAGGGTTGAAGTTTGAGGAAATGGTGTCGTCGTCGCAAAAATGGATGGCATATATTAAAGAGGTGGAAAAACCGGATTTCGTCATTGGTTTGTTCCATAGTGGATGGAATGGAGGCATAAGCACTTTGCATTATAATGAAGATGCTACAGAGAAAGTGGCAAAGGAAGTGGATGGTTTTGACCTGATAATTTTCGGTCATGACCACAATGGGCGTAATGTCGTTATAAAAAACACGGCTGGCAACAAGGTGTTATGTCTTGACCCCTCGTGTAATGCCACTTTTGTCGCTGATGCCACACTGAAAGCAAAAGTCGTTGACGGGAAAGTCGTAGGCAAAAAAGTCACGGGAGAACTGGTTGATATGTCAAACACTCCACTCGACAAAGGCTATCTTGAATATATGAAAGCCATAGAGGACAGTGTGACCAAATTCGTCAATATCAAGTTAGGCACTTTGACAAAGTCTATTCACACTAGAGAGTCTTTTTTTGGTAGTTCTGCATTCAACGACCTTATTCAAGACATACAGTTGAAAGTAACTGGCGCAGACATATCCATAAATGCTCCGTTAACCTTCGACACTACAATAGAAGCCGGCGACATACTTATTAGCGACATGTTTAAGCTCTACAAGTATGAAAATAATCTCTATACGCTCAAAATGCGCGGAAGTGAGGTAAGAAAACATCTTGAAATGAGCTATGACCTATGGGTGAACACCATGTCGGGTCCTGACGACCATATCATGCAGTTGAGTGATAAAACACATTATGAAAGACGAAAGTGCGGCTTTAAGAATCTGACGTTCAACTTTGACAGTGCGGCTGGCATTGAATATGAGGTGGATGTGACAAAGCCGTTCGGTGAGAAAGTAATAATAAAGGGGATGAGCAATGGAGAGCCTTTCGTTGAGGACAAATGGTACAAGGTTGCGATGAACAGCTACCGTGGCAACGGAGGAGGCGAACTCCTAATCAAAGGTGCCGGTATTCCTAAGGAAGAACTCGAAAGCAGAATCCTTTGGAAAAGCGAATACGACCAACGCCGATATATTATAGAAGAAATCAAAAGACGCGGTATTATTGAACCAAAGCCTTTTGATAACTGGAAGTTTGTACCAGAAGAGTGGACCAAGCCTGCCATTGAAAGAGACAAAAAATTATTATTCGATTAGTATTCACCATTATTTCAATATTTATATATGAAAAAGTATTATTTCGTATTCTGTAAAGGTGACATCTTGCTTGAGAGACTTTCAGATGGTACATATACAATCCCATACCAGGAAAATCCGCCAACGGAAACAAAGCCTTGGACTAACATAATGAACATTACTCCAATAGAAGACAAGATGGTGAAAACCTATCGTATTGACTCACCTGTTGTCGGTAATGAAAAATATGAGATGTGCGGTTTGAGACCAAGTTTCTACAAGTTGCCGCGTGAGTTGTACCTAAAAGCTGGCAAATGCCATGAAATACTCTATTGGGACCAGAACACAAAGTTTTGTGGTGTATGCGGTGCGCCAATGAAACTGAACACAGACATAAGCAAGCGATGTACAAACTGTGGTAAGGAAGTGTGGCCTCAACTAGCTACAGCCATAATAGTGTTGGTGCACAAGGGCGACGAGGTCCTTCTTGTTCATGCCAAGAACTTCAAAGGCAACTTCTTCGGTCTTGTTGCCGGTTTCGTGGAAACGGGTGAGACACTTGAGGAGGCTGTACACAGGGAAGTGATGGAAGAAACCGGTCTCACTATAGAGAATATTCGCTATTTCGGTAGTCAGCCGTGGCCATATCCTTGCGGACTAATGGTAGGCTTTGAGGCAGACTATGTATCAGGTGACATAAAATTGCAGCGGGAAGAGCTTGCGGCAGGTGACTGGTTCAGGAAAGACAATATGCCGGATATACCCGAAAAGTTGTCAATAGCACGTCGTCTTATAGACTCTTGGCTTGCAAAATGACCTTTTTTTAATACAAGATAAAAAATGGTGAAGATTACCACCCACGCGGAAAACGCGCAGATTTATTTTACCCTCAGCGCACAGGAGGATCCGCTGGAGACGGGAACGCTCTTTGAAGAAAACGATATTCTCGTCTTTAACGAAAACGATACGCGCCTTTACAGCGAGGACGAGCAGGGCAACCGCACCGAAAAGCAGGTGTATCAAACCGAGGGCAAGGTGACCGTGCG
>JALFCG010000136.1 GCA_022771265.1 Prevotella sp. | reverse complement strand
CCCAGCCTCACCCCCGCCCCCTCTCCAAGAGAGAGGGGAGCAAAAAACCAAACTTCCCGACCCCATTGTCGTAAAGGGTCGGGAACTTTTTTTCTTAATGGCATAATAGCTGGCATTAATGGCATGACAATATGGTATTATCAGAGCACCTCCACTGCATGACAGTAATTTGGCTCTCCCCCTAAGATAGGGGGAGTCCCCCAAAGGGGGGAGGGAGTATGAAAACGTCAGCACTATCTCGCTTGACAAATGCTTTTGCAGGAAGCTCGTGCTGGAAGCTTCTGCTGAAAGCTTCTGCTGGAAGGTCATACGCCCCCGTCACTTCGTGACACCCCCTCTATCTTAGAGGGTGAACAAAAATGCTTTTGCAGGAAGCTCGTGCTGAAGGCTCGTGCTGAAGGCTCGTGCTGGAAGCTCGTGCTGGAAGCTTCTGCTGGAAGGTCATACGCCCCCGTCACTTCGTGACACCCCCTCTATCTTAGAGGGGGAACAAGTTACTCAACTGCATGGGGGAAAGTTCAGTTAATTAATAATTATTCATAAAAAAATTATTCATTAAATTATTGCTTATGAGTACAGAAACTAAAAAGAACACTTGGAAGCTGATAATTCAGCTCATCGTGTCGATAGCTACGGCTATTGCTACCACTCTTGGCGTTACAAGCTGCATGGGAGCTAACGTGTATCTATAACTTTTGCAAACGAGAACAGAGCCAAGCATGTCAATAACATGCCATTAATGCCAGCTATTATGCCATTAAGAAAAATACTTCCCGACCCTTTACGACAATGAGGGTGGGGAAGTTTTACCAAAAATGGGATTCTAAGACATAAAAAAAACCTCCTGTTGCTTAGGAGGTTTTCTTATAGTCGGGATGAGGCGACTCGAACGCCCGACCCCTACGTCCCGAACGTAGTGCGCTACCAACTGCGCTACATCCCGCACTATTTTTTTTTGATTGCGGCTGCAAAGGTAATGCTTTTTTCTGAAATACGTGCAGCTTTTTTAAGAAAAATCTGCAAATAATGTTATTTTTATAGTATTTCGGGCAGCTGAAACAGTTTTATGCCGTTACTCCCCTTGATAAGTATGTAGTATCCGTTGGGCTTTTCTTCACTTATCGCCGCCTTCACTTCTTCAACATCGGAGAATCTGCGGAAAGGACAATCGGTATTGCAGAATTCCTCACCTACAAGCCACACCTTGTCTATACCCGACCGTGCAATGAGATTCACCACTTTCTGATGTTCCTCATGACTCGACTCGCCCAGTTCTCTCATGTCGCCAAGAATTGCCATCTTGGGCGACACCTCCATGTCACGGAAATTGTTAAGGGCAGCAGCCATGCTGGTAGGATTAGCGTTATAGGCATCGACAATGAGATGGTTGGAGGCTGTCTCCGTCAGTTGCGAACGATTGTTTGTCGGCATGTAGTTGGAAAGCGCATCATCAACTTGTTCTGGGGTTATTCCGAAATACAGTCCGATGCTTGCAGCTGCCAGCATGTTGTACAGATTGTAACTGCCTATGAGATGTGACTTCACTTCATGCCACGTGCTGCCGTCGGTCCAACGGAAGTGGAGGAAAGGAGCGCAGGAAAGCACTTCGCCTCTCACGGCAAGGCTTTGGTCGTCGCCAATACCGTATTTTACAAGGTCAAGACTGCCGGCAATGTTCATAAGATGCTCATTGCCGGCATCGATGAACACCTTCGCCCGAGGTACGTTGCGCAAGTAGTCGTAAAGCTCTCCCTTTGTCCTGACCACACCTTCAAACGAGCCGAAGCCCTGAAGGTGAGCCATGCCTACATTGGTTATCAGTCCATACTCAGGCTCAACGGTTTCGACAAGCGTACGGATGTCGCCTGGATGGCTGGCTCCCATCTCAACGACGGCAATCTCATGTTCCGGCCGCAAGCGGAAAAGAGTCTTAGGCACGCCGACATCGTTGTTGAAATTGCCTTGTGTAAAGAGGACGTTGTAGCGTGTGGAAAGGACGGCTGCCACAAGTTCCTTTGTAGTTGTCTTGCCGTTGGTGCCAGTAATGCCGATGACAGGTATGGCAAACTGTCGGCGATGTTCACGTGCAAGAAGCTGGAACGTCGTCAGGCAATCGTCAACAAGTATGTACCTTGGGTCGCCACTGTCGGCATATTCCTTTTCGTCAACGATGGCATAAGCGCACCCCTTCTGTAGAGCCGAGGCTGCAAACTTGTTTCCATTGAACGTTTCACCTTTCAAAGCAATAAAGACAGAGTCTTTGGGGCAGTCCCTGCTGTCAGTCGTGATGACAGGATGAGCCTTGTAAATTTCGTACAGCTGTTTTATTTCCATTTTTACAAGTATTCTGATAAAAGTTGTGCAAAAGTACATCAAAATTACCATTTGACGAAGAGAAAGAAGATAATTTTTGCAAAATTACCCATATTTATTTGGTTCTTTGCACAAGAAGTGTTACATTTGCAAGAAATAAGAATAAATCGCTTGAACAACAATGCAAGGAACAATAAATGTCAACGGACGACTAATGGACCTGTCAACACCACAAGTGATGGGAATACTCAACGTCACTCCTGACTCTTTTTACGCAGGAAGCCGGAAGCAAACAGAACGCGAGATTGCCGACCGCACCAACCAAATAATTGCCGAAGGAGGAACTATGATTGACATCGGAGGTTTCTCAACACGTCCAGGCGCTCCTGAGGTTAGCGAACAGGAGGAGATGGAAAGGCTGCGGAACGGACTGGAAATCGTAAGACGTGAACAGCCGGAAGCCGTGTTGTCGGTTGACACGTTCCGACCTGACGTGGCACGCATGGCTGTGGAGGAATATGGCGTGGCTATTATCAACGACGTTTCCGAAGGAGGAATAACCGGCATCGTCAACACGCCATTGGAGAAAGATGACTCAGACTATCCTGCGATTTTCCGCATGGTGGCACATTTGGGAGTGCCATACATTCTAATGTCGGTAAAACCTACGATAGAGACCATGCTCATGTCGTTTGCCAAAGAGGTGCAGCAACTGCGCGACCTTGGGGTCAAGGACATTATTCTCGACCCCGGCTTCGGGTTCGGAAAGACACTGGACGAGAACTACACGTTGCTTTCCAACATGGAAAGACTTCAAGCCCTTGACCTTCCACTGTTGGTCGGTGTGTCGCGCAAGTCAATGATATTCAAGCTCCTTGGCACCGACCCGACAGGTTCTCTCAACGGCACGTCAGTCGTCCATACGGTTGCTCTTCAGAAAGGAGCTAATATCCTTCGCGTTCACGACGTTAAGGAAGCTGTAGAGGTAGTGAAAATTGTAACGAATATAAAATAGCATGTTTTTTGAATTTGGCATAAAAGACATTATTGATATCTTTCTGGTCGCATTGATGCTATACTACATCTACCGGCTGATGAAAGAATCGAGTTCGCTGAACGTGTTTATCGGCATACTGATGTTTGTCGTATTGTGGTTGTTCGTGTCCCAAATCCTTGAGATGAGGCTTCTGGGAAGCATCATGGACAAACTTGTCAGTGTCGGCGTGATAGGTCTTATCGTGCTGTTTCAGGAGGACATACGAAAATTCCTGTATAACCTTGGGGCTCACCAGCGAATGAGGAGGTTAATGAAGATTCTCTCGTCGGGAAAGGACAAGAAGGGAGAGCATGACAAGGAATCAATCGTTCCCATCGTGCTGGCGTGCATGAACATGTCGAAGAAAAAGATCGGGGCATTGATTGTCATTGAGCGTGTGACGCCTCTTGACGACATCGTGAAGACCGGAGACCTTATCGACGCCAACATCAACCAGCGCCTGATAGAAAACATCTTCTTCAAAAACTCCCCGCTCCATGACGGAGCCATGGTCATCTCCCACAAGCGCATAAAGGCTGCAGGATGCATACTCCCCGTGTCCCACGACATGGAGATACCAAAAGAGCTGGGACTTCGCCATCGTGCCGCAATGGGCATGTCGCAAGATGGCGACTCAGTGGTAATTGTCGTCTCGGAGGAGACCGGTGCCATTTCGGTTGCCATCCGAGGAAATTTCCAGTTGAGACTCTCGGCTGAGAAACTGGAAAGCATACTGACAAAGGAACTCATTTGACACACGGTTATCTGCGATGAAGAAATATGAAGAGATTGATTTCGCAAGATGTGTACTGATGGCTATTGTCATTTTGGTACACGTCGTCAACTTCGGCAACCTGCATCCCGGATTCAAGCAAAGCATGTTCACTTTCTTCATGCCTGCCTTCCTTATCATTACCGGATATTTGGTCAACATTGAAAAGGACGTCAAGGAGTTTGCGAAGTATCTGAAAAGGATTGCCCTGCCTTACGTGATTATGGTGACCTCATTTTCCATTATGTCATTGTTCCTGCCTGTAAGGGACGGACTGGACTCATTCAGCCTTTCCACAATCGCCGACCGGATATTTATATCTTCCATCGGGCCTTACTGGTTCCTTTATGACATGATTGTGTGTGGTACGGTGTATTATGCCATATTCCACACTCTCGGAAAGCTTTCCACCGTGTCACGGCTTGCCCTCTTTGCATTTGTGCTTTATGCATTGGCGCTATGCCTTCCATTACTGACTCCAGCTGACGCCACTCTCTATTTCATTGGTGCGGCACTGCGGCAAAGCGGTGTCGATTTTCGGAAAGCCTTCCCGCCTACGGTCTTTTCATTGTTGCCCTTTGTCATACTCATTGTTCAGCCAGAGCTGTGGCATCGTTGGATTTGCCTTGTCCTACCCTTCTTTGCCATTTCATTCCTCTCGTGGTGTCATGGAACAGTTCCGGGGAAGGTGAAAGTGGCGATGAACTACTGTGGACGCAACACTTTGCCAATATACATATTCCATCCTGTCTTTACGATGTTGTCAAAATACTACCTTCCGTTGTTTGCATTTGACGGCAGCGGGATTATACATGCCGCAGTGACGATAGCATTAGGTTTTTGCGGGAGTCTGTTAATAGCGAAGACTCTTGACAAAACAAGGCTGTCGAGAGTCTTCGGAGTCGGAAAGCTGTTAAGATAGCAGCCTAAAAATTCATTTCGCCAATCATTCAATTTCTAATATCAACAGTGGTGGCAAGACCGCCCTCACTTGTCTCCTTATAGAGTGAAGGAAGGTCGTGACCCGTCTGCTTCATAACGTTGATAACCTTGTCATATGACACACGGTGGATGCCATCGGAGAAGGAAGCGTAGATGTTGCTGTCAAGGGCTCGGGCAGCAGCAAAGGCATTACGTTCAATACATGGTATTTGCACAAGTCCGCATACCGGGTCGCAGGTCATGCCCAAGTGATGCTCCAATCCCATTTCTGCCGCATATTCTATTTGCGACGGACTGCCGCCAAACAGTTGGCAAGCTGCTGCTGACGCCATGGCACAAGCCACACCGACCTCTCCCTGGCATCCGACGTCGGCACCGGAGATAGAAGCATTTGTCTTTGCCACATTACCTACTATTCCGGCTGTGGCAATGGCATGCAGTATTCGCTCGTCGCTGAAATTATGGCCTTTGTGGAGATGGTAGAGCACTGCCGGCAATACACCACACGAGCCACATGTAGGGGCTGTTACTATAACCCCTCCCGATGCGTTTTCCTCACTCACAGCCAAAGCATATGAATAAACGAGCCCACGCGTCTGGAGATTGCGCTGATAACCAGAAGCCTTAACATAATAGGTCGATGCCTTACGCGTTATGTTTAGTGGTCCAGGTAGCCTGCCTTCGGTATTGATTCCCCTTTCGACAGCCGCTTTCATGGCATTCCATACCTCCATGAGATAGTCCCAAATGCCTTCATCTTCCGACAGGTCAACATATTCCCAATAGCTGCGTCCGTTGTCGTAACACCATTTCATTATCTCCGTCATGGTATTCATCTCGTAAACGTCCCTGCTCTCATACACGCTGTCAGCCTTTCCTTCTGAAAGTGCCCCACCGCCGACACTATATACAGTCCAATCGTCGATTACAGTCCCATCGGCATCCTTTGCCTCAAAGCGCATTCCATTAGGATGGAAAGGCAGGAACTCAGAAGGACGCCAGATGATTTCCACTGGAGCCAACGGTTGGAGTACTTCAATGATGGCGACATCAGTCTGGTGACCTTTTCCAGTTGCCGCCAACGACCCATAGAGTGTCACTTGGAAGGACTTTGCGCCTTTGTTTTTTCCTGCAAAGATTTTCGCGGCATGCTGAGGACCCATGGTATGGCTGCTCGAGGGACCTTTGCCGATTCTGAATAATTCACGTAATGATTTCATATTTAAGACAGGATTATTTATAGTGGGATAATGATTTGTGGTATAGAATCAAAACTCAAGAGGCAATTCAAGTTGGCTGTCACCAAGGAGATTAAAACTACGGCGATGATATGGTGTAGCTCCATAGAGTTTTATTGCCTGACGGTGCTTCTTCGTCGGATATCCTTTGTTGCCACTCCAGTCATACTGCGGGTATTCCTTCGCAATATTTGCCATATAATCGTCACGATAAGTCTTTGCAAGAATGCTGGCTGCTGCAATGGACAGGTATTTTCCATCGCCTTTCACTATGGTCGCGTGAGGCAAATCGCCGTATGGCTTGAACTTGTTTCCATCGACAATTATTGCCTCTGGACGCACTTGCAACTGGTCGAGGGCACGGTGCATGGCGAGGATGGAGGCGTTGAGAATGTTTATCTTGTCAATCTCTTCAGGAGTGACAATGCCTACCGCCCATGCCACGGCATCTCGCTGAATGACCTCACGCAAAGCGTAACGACGCTTCTCGGTGAGTTGCTTTGAGTCGTTGAGTAACTCGTTGTGATAGTCGGGAGGAAGAATTACGGCAGCTGCATATACGCTGCCTGCGAGGCAACCTCTTCCCGCCTCGTCGCATCCAGCCTCAATCATTCCCTCGTGATAGTTGTTCTTCAGCATAGCCAAACTGTGTTAAAACATTTTCGACACTCGTTCTATGCCATTGGCAAGCATGTCAACCTCTTCCTTCGTATTGTAGAGGGCAAAGGAGGCGCGCACCGTTCCCTGAACCCCAAGGCGTATCATCAAGGGTTGGGCGCAGTGATGGCCTGTGCGTACTGCTATTCCAAGACGGTCGAGCAGCGTTCCCATGTCGAGGTGGTGGATGTCACCAACGAGGAACGATACCACAGCATCCTTTCCGGGTACAGTACCCAAAAGGCGCATTCCATCAATCTCCGCAAGGCGTTTCATGCAATAGTCAGTCAACTCATGCTCATGCCGTGCAATGTTGTCCATGCCGATTCGTCCAAGATAGTCGATGGCTGTCGCAAGGCCGTGTGTTGCGACATAGTCGGGTGTGCCTGCCTCAAACTTGAATGGCAGGCGTTCGAAGGTAGTTTTTTCAAACGACACGCTTTCTATCATCTCGCCCCCTCCTTGATAAGGTGGCAACCTGTCAAGCCACTCTTCCTTTCCATAAAGCACCCCAATGCCTGTCGGCCCATACATCTTATGACCGCTGAATACGAAGAAATCACAGTCAAGGTCTTGCATGTCAACACGGAAATGAGGCGTTGACTGGGCACCGTCAACCATTATCGGCACGCCGTGGTCATGAGCTATGCTTGCCATCTCCTTCACGGGATTTACCGTTCCAAGCACGTTGCTCACCTGTGCGACACTCACGATACGTGTACGTTCGCTGAACAAAGACCTGTAAGCGTCAAGGTCGAGTTTTCCGTTGTCGTCCATAGGTATAACCCTGATGGCAATGCCACGTTTGGCAGCCTGCAGTTGCCAAGGCACGATGTTGGAATGGTGTTCCATCACCGATACTATGACCTCGTCACCCTCATTCATCATTTCTTCTGCAAAAGAAGACGCAACAAGGTTAAGTCCTTCAGTAGTGCCACGGGTAAAGACAATCTCACTCGTGCTGTCAGCATTGATAAATTCCCTTACCTTCTCACGTGCCGCCTCATGAAGGTCGGTAGCCTGTTGAGACAGATAGTGGACGCCGCGGTGAACATTGGCATTGACATTGAGGTATTCGTCGCGCATGGCATCGAGAACGCACAACGGCTTTTGTGTCGTGGCGGCATTGTCAAGATAGACAAGCGGCTTGTCATAGACCTTTCTCGACAATATAGGGAAGTCCTCCCTGATTTTTTGTATATCAAACATATTACTTACACAATTTGCAACCCTCACACTTGCTCAGTTCTCCCCGGAACCGTTTCTCCACAAGATGGTGCAGGCGGTCACGCAGCGGTTCAAGTTTCATCGTGTCAATCACCTCGTTGATGAAGGCAAACTCAAGCAGTAGCTTTGCCTCCTTCTGAGAGATGCCACGCTGTCGCATGTAGAAAAGAGCTGCATCGTTAAGCTGACCGACAGTGGAACCGTGGCTACACTTCACGTCGTCGGCGTAAATCTCAAGCATCGGCTGGGTGAACATCCTTGCCTCGCGTGTGGCGCAGATATTTTGGTTGCGTTCCTCAGAAATGGTTTTTTGGGCACCGTGCCTCACAAGCACACGACCGGCAAAGGCTCCTGTCGCATTGCCATCAAGCACATACTTGTAGAGTTCACGGCTGTTGCAGTGTCCCACCTTATGGTCTATAAGAGTGTTGTTGTCAACAATCTGGTTTTTGTCGGCAATGACACAACCGTTGAGCACACATTCCGCCCCTTCGCCACTGAAAGTGAGGTCGGTACGATTACGTGTCACCCCATTGTGAAGCGTAATGATATTATGGTTCACACGGCTGTCAGCCTCCTGATCGATATACAGGTTGCTGACGCGTACGTTTTTCTCATGGGTCTCCTCAAGGCAATAAAGGTCAAGCGAGGCGTTACGCCCGACAAAGGCCTCGATTACCTGAGTTGCAAGGAAGTTCCTGTCGTCGGCAGCATGGTCGCAGAAGAGTAACTTAATCTCCGCACCTTCCTCCACAACGATCAGGACACGTCGGTTCACCATAAGGTCAACATCAGAACGGAGGATGTTTATCACCTGAACGGCGCGGTCAACGACCGTATTCTTTGGGACATAAACGAGCAAACCGTCCTGTGCCAGCATGGTGTTCAGTGCCGTTATGCCATCATTATCGGTTTTTGCCAACGTTGAATAGTATTTTCCGACGAGGTGTGGATTTCTTTCAGCCTCAGCTTTCAACGACCCTATGACAACTCCCTCAGGTAACGGTGCCTTTGGCTCGTTCTTGCTGTAAAACGCATCGTTGACAACGAAATAAAGGGACGTTGACAAGTTCGGGACATCACAACGGAAAGCATTGTACGGATTAACAGGAATGTCGAGGCGATTAAGGTTGACTCCATAGTCTGGTTCGAAGAGCTTTGTCATATCGGTATATTTATACCTTTCAAGCTTCTTCGTTGGAATGCCCAACCTCTTGAAGTCGTCATAAGCCTTGTCGCGCACGGCGTTCATCACGTCGGCGCTGTGCTCACGAATCATCTGGCGGCACTTGTCATACAATTCTATATACTGATTATTCATTCTTCACTCTTCACTTCTGATTTTATCCAGTCATAGCCACGTTCCTGAATCTCTTTTGCGAGTTCGGGACCTGCGGTCTTAACGATCCGTCCTTTGTACAGGACATGAACCACGTCGGGTTTTATCATCTCAAGCAAACGGTCGTAGTGAGTAATGACGATGGTACTTGTCTCTGGTGTATGCAGCTTGTTAACTCCTTCTGCCACAATGCGCATTGCGTCAACGTCAAGACCAGAGTCAGTCTCGTCCAGTATGGCAAGTTTCGGTTCGAGCATAGCCATCTGGAAAATCTCATTGCGTTTTTTCTCACCTCCGCTGAATCCCTCATTGACCGAGCGGTTTGCCAACTTCGAGTCGAGTTCGACGATAGCACGTTTCTCGCGCATCAGCTTTAGGAACTCACCGGCAGGCATTGGTTCCTTGCCTTCATACTTGCGTTTTTCGTTTATTGCCGCACGCATGAAGTTGGTCATTGACACACCTGGAATCTCAACAGGATACTGGAATGAGAGAAAGAGTCCCTCATGAGCCCTGTCCTCCGGCTTCATTGCGAGCAAGTCCTTGCCGTTGAACTCTACCGTTCCTTCTGTCACCTCATACAATGGATTACCGACCAACACTGCGCTCAATGTTGACTTTCCCGAACCGTTAGGTCCCATTATTGCGTGCGTCTCACCGTCTTTTATGGTGAGGTTGATGCCTCTCAATATTTCCTTATCGCCAATTCTGGCACACAAATCTCTGACTTCTAACATAATTCAACTATTCAATTCACAACTATTCTCTAACTTCTCAGTTCTCACCCTACTGTTCCCTCAAGAGACACGCTCAAAAGCTTTTGTGCTTCCACGGCAAACTCCATCGGCAGTTTGTTAAGTACTTCCTTGGCATATCCGTTGACAATCAGGCCTACAGCTTGTTCTGTAGGTATTCCCCTTTGATTACAATAGAAGAGCTGGTCTTCACTGATTTTGCTTGTCGTTGCTTCATGCTCCACGACGGCTGTGTCGTTATGAATATCCATATACGGGAAAGTATGGGCACCGCAATCACTTCCCAACAGGAGTGAGTCACAGGAAGAATAATTTCTGGCATTGTCAGCATTTGCCGTCGCACGCACCAAGCCCCGGTACGAGTTCTGGCTGTGACCAGCCGATATTCCTTTGGATATTATCGTACTCTTGGTGTTCTTGCCCATGTGTATCATCTTTGTTCCGGTGTCAGCCTCCTGATAGTTGTTAGTGACTGCCACACTGTAGAACTCTGCCTGTGAGTTGTCGCCACGAAGTACACACGAAGGATATTTCCAAGTGATGGCAGAGCCTGTCTCAACCTGTGTCCACGACAGTTTGCTGTTTACGCCGCGAAGGTCGCCTCGTTTTGTCACGAGGTTCAGCACCCCGCCTTTCCCGTTTTCGTCACCGGGATACCAGTTCTGCACTGTCGAGTATTTCACTTCGGCATTGTCCATCACCACTATTTCCACTATGGCGGCATGAAGTTGGTTTTCATCGCGCATAGGAGCCGTACATCCCTCAAGATATGAGACGTAGGAATCGTCATCGGCAATGATTAGTGTACGCTCAAACTGTCCGGTATTTCTCGCGTTTATACGGAAGTAACTGCTCAGTTCCATTGGACATCTTACGCCCTTGGGGATATAAACAAACGAACCGTCACTGAAGACGGCACTGTTCAATGCAGCGAAGAAATTGTCGCTGTAAGGCACTACAGTGCCGAGATATTGCCTTACGAGTTCGGGGTGGTCTTTTATCGCGTCGCCTATTGAGCAAAACAATATGCCTTTTTCCGCCAATTTCTCCTTAAAGGTGGTCTTTACCGAAACTGAGTCCATAATGGCATCAACTGCCACTCCGCTCAGGGCGAGACGTTCTTCAAGCGGTATTCCGAGCTTGTCGAAAGTCTTCATTAGCTCAGGGTCGATTTCCTTCGCGTTTTCCTTCTTTTTTTTGGCGAGCGGGTCGGCATAATAAGAGATTGCCTGATAGTCAACAGGAGGAACAGTCACATGTCCCCATGTCGGCTGCTCCATCTTTGACCAATGTCGAAAAGCCCTCAGACGGAAGTCGAGCATCCACTCTGGTTCCCCTTTCTTCGAGGATATCAAGCGGATGACGTCTTCGTTGAGACCTTTTTCTATTATTTCAGTATGCACGTCGGTGGTAAAGCCGTATTCGTACTTCTGCTCTGCCACCTGACGTACAAACGCGTTTTTTTCTGTCATATCTTTAGTTAACGAGTTAACTATTGTATTATAACTTCTGTTGAACCTCGATTTCCGTGAAGGTCTCGATGATGTCGCCTTGCTGTATGTCGTTGAAGTTGACAAGCGAGATACCGCACTCAAAGTTAGCGCCCACCTCCTTCACGTCATCCTTATAACGCTTCAAGGCGTTGATGTCGCCTGTATGAACGACTATACCATCACGTATGAGACGAGCCTTGTCGGTGCGGTGTACCTTACCTTCGGTAACGAATGCTCCGGCAACTGTTCCAACCTTGGAAATCTTATATACCTCACGCACTTCAACCTGTCCTGTAGCCACTTCCTTCTTGACTTTCTCAAGCATTCCCTCCATGGCTTGGTGAATGTCGTCGATGGCATCGTAGATGACGGAGTAGGTATTGATTTCAACTCCCTCGCGTTCCGCAAGACGTTTTGCGTCAATAGAAGGACGCACCTGGAAGCCTACAATCATACCCTTTGCCGTAGAGGCAAGCATAACATCGTTTTCGGAAATCTGTCCTACCGCCTTTAGTATTACGTTCACCTGCACCTTCTCTGTTGACATCTTGATGAAAGAGTCGGAAAGAGCTTCGACAGAGCCCTGCGTGTCTGCCTTGACAACAAGGTTGAGTTCGTGGAACTCACCGAGAGCCACGCGATGGGCAATTTCCTCAAGCGACAAGGTTGTGGCTGTACGCAGGCTTTGCTCGCGCTGCAGTTGCATACGCTTGTTTGCAATGTCCTTGGCTTCCTGCTCAGTCTCCATGATGTGGAAAGAGTCACCGGCCTGTGGAGCGCCGTTAAGTCCCAAGATGGTTGCCGGTTCTGAAGGGCAAGCTTTCTCTATTCTCTGATTACGCTCGTTGAACATTGCCTTTATTCGTCCGTAGCTGGTACCTGCGATGACGATGTCACCCACCTTCAGAGTACCGTTCGACACAAGAACGGTAGAGACATAGCCTCGTCCTTTGTCGAGCGACGACTCTATAACTGAACCGGTAGCCTTCCTGTTAGGATTAGCCTTGAGGTCCAGCATTTCAGCTTCGAGCAGCACTTTCTCAAGCAAGTCCTGCACACCGATGCCCTTCTTAGCTGATATTTCCTGGCATTGGTATTTTCCGCCCCATTCTTCAACAAGAAGATTCATGTTGGCAAGGTCCTCGCGAATCTTGTCGGGATTTGCCCCTGGCTTGTCAATCTTGTTGATGGCAAACACCATCGGCACGTTGGCAGCCTGTGCGTGGGCTATTGCCTCGCGTGTTGTAGGCATGACGCTGTCGTCGGCAGCGATGATGATTATGGCGATGTCGGTCACCTGGGCACCACGGGCACGCATGGCAGTGAACGCCTCATGACCAGGAGTGTCGAGGAATGTTATCTGCCTGCCGTCGCCAAGGGTGACGTTGTAAGCACCGATGTGCTGTGTGATGCCGCCAGCCTCTCCGGCAATGACATTGGAATTGCGGATATGGTCGAGGAGCGATGTCTTTCCGTGGTCAACGTGTCCCATCACCGTTACTATCGGTGCACGTGGAACAAGATCGTTCTCGTCGTCCTCCTCCTCGCTTACGGCCTCGCTGACCTCAGCGCTGACATATTCGGTTTTGAATCCGAATTCATCGGCTACGATATTGATGGTTTCAGCATCGAGACGCTGGTTGATGGACACCATGATTCCTACGCTCATACAAGTACCTATGACCTTGTTGACCGGCACATTCATCATCGTGGCGAGTTCGCTAACGGTGACAAACTCGGTCAGCTTCAGCGTCTTGCTCTCTGCAGCCTGCTCCATCATCTCCTCGTTCAGTCGCTCTTGCACTGCCTCACGCTTTTCACGGCGGTACTTTGCGCCCTTCTTGTTTTGGTTCTTGTTGGTAAGACGTGCGAGAGTTTCCTTTACCTGACGTGCCACGTCTTCCTCGTTGACCTCAAGAGGTTTCGTCTGGCGGTTCTTGTTGCGGTTCTTCCCTCCTCCTTGCTGTTGGCTGTTGGCTTGCTGTTGGTTGTTTCCGTTGCCGCCCTTGTTTTTCTTTTTCTTTCCTCCTCCGTTTTGTTGTGTTGCCGCAGCTTCTATGTCCACACGTTCGTTGTTTATGCGCACGCGTTTTTTCTTCTCGCCATTGTGCATGGCCTTTTCCTCACGTTCCCTTTTTCTTTCCTCCTTTGACTTTTTCTTGGGTCTTGTACTCTGGTTAAGAGCGTCAAGGTCAATTTTTCCCAAGACATTCACCTTTGGAGCCAGTTTCTTTTCACTTTTGAGGGTGAAAATCTTGTTTTCGTCGTCATTAAGCTCTGCTTGAGCTTTCTTTGGCCTGTTGTTTTCTACTTGCTTTTGGCCTTTGTTATTCTGACGGTTTTGATTGGAATTGTTGTCCACGTTGTCATTCTTCTTTTCATTATTTACATTGCCGTTGGCAGCGGGTTGCGCCTGAGGCTTGCTTGCCTCGGTGTTATCTGCCTTTACGGTATCGACCGTGTTGTTTCCCCCGAGGCTCTCGGCAGCAGCCTTTTCGGCGGGTTTTATCTCAGGAGCATCAGGTGAGGGCTTAGCAGGCTTGCCAATATTGTCAAGGTCAATCTTGCCGAGAGGAGTGTATTTCTGCACCTTGCTGAGCGGTTCGTCAGCGTTGACGGCAGTTTTTTTCTCGCTTTTTCTCTCCTTTCCTTTCTTTGCAAGTTTTTCTGCCTCATTCTTAATGTCCTTATCGCCCTTGAACTGCTTGACAAGGGCATTATACTGTTCATCGGAAATCTTGGTCGAGAGATTGGTGTCGTCCTTAATCTCGCCCAAACTTTTCTTGTTTTTCAGGAAATCAACTGCCGTTTGAAGTCCTATATTCAATTCTGTCAATACTTTATTTAATCTGATGCCCACTTCTTTTGGAATTAAAAAATTATAATATTGAAATGATAAACTCTCGCTACTTCCGCCCTACTTTTTACTGTTCGAACTCAGCCTTTAGTACATGGAGCACCTGGTCAACGGTCTCTTCCTCAAGGTCGGCTTTCTCGATCAGCATGTCGCGAGGCGCGTTAAGCACTGCCTTTGCCGTGTCAAGGCCGATGCCTTTGATGGCGTCGATGACCCACTGGTCAATCTCGTCAGAGAACTCGTCAAGGTAGATGTCCTCGTCCGCCTCGTCTTCATTAACCACACGGAACACGTCGATAGTATATTCTGTCAGCATACTTGCGAGTTTGATGTTCATACCGCTGCGTCCGATGGCGAGTGACACCTGATCGGGCTGAAGATACACCTCTGCCTTACGGTTTTCCTGGTCAACCTTGATGTTGGTTATCGTTGCCGGGGCCAGTGCTCGCTGAATATAGAGCTGTATGTTGCTTGAATAGTTGATGACGTCGATGTTCTCGTTACACAACTCACGAACGATACCAGCCACGCGGCTACCCTTCACGCCGACGCAGGCTCCTACGGGGTCTATGCGGTCGTCGTAGCTTTCAACAGCCACCTTTGCCCTGTCTCCAGGCATGCGTGCGACGCCGCGAATGGATATGAGTCCGTCATTAACTTCCGGCACCTCTGCCTCAAGGAGTCTTTCGAGGAACATTGGCGACGTGCGGCTGAGGATGATGCGCGGGTTGTTGTTCTCGTTATCCACGCGTAGCACTACTGCCTTTATCGTCTCTCCCTTATGGTAGTTGTCGCGTCCTATCTGCTCGCTTTTTGGCAGATGGAGCTCGTTGCCCTCGTCGTCAATGAGCAGCACCTCGCGCTTCCACATCTGATAGACTTCTGCGCTGACCACCTGGCCTACCTTGTCCTTGTACTTGTTGTAGAGTGAGTCGTGCTCCAGTTCGAGAATCTTTGACGCCAGTGTTTGGCGCAGGTTCAGGATGGCACGGCGTCCGAACTTGCTGAAGTTCACCTCTTCGCTCACTTCCTCTCCAATCTCGTAGTCCGGCTCTATCTTCTGCGCGTCGGCAAGTGAGATTTCCTTGTTCTCGTCCTTCACATCACCGTCGGCAACCACGATACGGTTGCGGTGGATTTCAAAGTCGCCTTTGTCGGGATTGACAATAACATCGAAGTTTGCGTCGCTACCGTAAATTTTTGCGATAACGTTACGGAAACTCTCTTCAAGAACGCTTACGAGTGTCGTACGGTCGATGTTCTTGGTTTCCTTGAATTCCTGAAAGGTCTCGATCATGCTCGGACCCGTCTCTTCTTTCCTTGCTGCCATAGCTAATTACTTGAAACTTAATAAGTATTTTGTATATTTTATATTATTCATGTCAAATTCCTTATCGACCTCAACCATCACGGGACGTTTCTTGCCTTCCACCTTCTGCTTCTCAGTGACGGTGACGGTGAACGCCTCGCCTTCAACGGTCTTCAACACTCCCTGCACCTTCTTGCCGTCGGCAGTGAGCACTTCCACCTCCTTGCCTATGTGGTTCTGGTATTGCTGTGGCACCTTGAAAGGCTGGCCTATTCCGGCAGAGCCCACTTCAAGCTCATAGTTGCCCAGGTCATCACCAAGCTTTTCCTGTAGGAAACGGCTAAGCGCTGCGCAGTCTTCAATCCACACGCCATCAGAATGGTCGATTTCCACCACAATGCGGTCGTCGGACGTAATGTTTACGTCAACAAGAAAATAGTCGTTACTTTCCAACCACTCTTCCACAAATGTCTTAACTACATTCTTCTCTATCATATCTTTTATATTAAACTTATGCCTGTGGCGGTCATAAGACTGCCATCAGGTAAAAAAACAAGAATGAGGAGCCTTCGGAGAAGCTCCTCATTCCACTGAACAGGTGCAAAGGTACGAAAAATAATCCATTATTCGGTTCGTAATCCATGAATTAACTTACTTGTTAGAGATATTTAACAATTTCTCATACTCTTCCATATTGTTTAGCAACCTTACAGCCTCCTTGAGTTGTTTGTCGTAAGGTATTGAATTCTCAATGCCTCCCGCCTGGTAATAATAGGCGGTGACGATGTCGCGCTCGAGCATTTCCTTCAATGTTGCTTTTTCCTTCTCGATGTCGCGCACAACGTCGTGCTTCAGCTTTTTCCGCAAAGCCTCAAACTCAGCCTTCGCGTCGTCATAATATCCCTCGAAGCGCGCCAGCTTCTCCAGTTCTCCAAGAGCCTTGCCGCTCTCCGGGTCATAGTTGAAGCCGCTCGCCACCAGACGTTGTTTGAATTCATCAAACTCCTGGTCGCTGACACGGTACTCCCTTGCGGGTGCAATGCCCTTATGGGCTGCCACATACTCAGCGACATAGTCAAACATCACCTCGTTGGAGTCAAGGCGGTCAATGTAAACAGCGATATTGGGCAACGTGTCTGGTTTCACTTCCACGTCAGGCTTGATACCTCCCCCGTCGCGCACTTCCCTGCCGTTCCTTGTGTGGAACACCCTCGTGAGACTGTCGGGAATACTCTCAAGATAACCGCCTCCGCTATGCTTGTAGTTGACTGCCTGTATGCATCTTCCGCTCGGGATGTAATATTTTCCCGTAGTCAGCTTCAGGCTACCGTTATACGGCATGTCGATGGGTGCCTGCACCAGTCCTTTACCATACGTGCGCGTACCTAATACTATTGCACGGTCGAGGTCCTGCAGTGCCCCGCATGTTATCTCGCTCGAGCTTGCCGTCATTCCGCTCACCAGCACCACTATCGGCATTATTGTATCCACAGGCTCCAGCCGTGTCACATAGTCATGGTTGGCTTGTGCCAGTTTTCCTTTTTGCTTTATAATCAAAGTCTGCTTCGGCACCCATAGATTGATGATGTCAACAGCTTCCTGTACCGAGCCTCCCCCGTTTTCCCTAAGGTCAAAGACAAGCTTGTTCGCCCCTTTCGCCTTTAGTTCGAGGAAGGCCTTACGCACATTGCGGGCACATCCGTCGGTATAGGATCGGAAGTTGATGTACGCGATGCCGTCGTCCAGCATGCCGTAGTATGGGATGTCAGCCTCCTTGATGTTCTGCCTTGTTATGTTGAATTTCAGGTTTTTTCCCGTTGAAGGTCGTTTCACCTTCAGCACGAACGACGTTCCTGCCGTTCCTTTCAGGTGGTCGCTGACATACTTGTTGTCCTTGCCCCTCATGTCGAGATTGTCGATGCTAAGTATGATGTCGCCTTTCTTCAGTCCGACCAATGCGGCTGGCATTCCCTCATAAGGCTCGTCGATGACGCTTGTCTTGAGCTTCTGGTGCCAGCGGATTATTGAGCCTATGCCTGCATATTTTCCTGTGAGCATCAGCTTGAGGTCCTTAGTTTTTTCCTCGGGATAGTATTCTGTATATGGGTCAAGGCTTCTCAGCATTGCCCTTATGCCGTTTCCTATGACATCCTGCGGATTGAGGGTGTCAACGTACATCAAGTCAAGACCTTTATATATGTTATTGAAAATATCAAGGTTCTTTGCCACCTCAAAGTTGTGGTTCTTCTGTTGTTGAGCGTAAGCACTGACAGTCACGGTAATGGACATCAGCAACATTGCCATCGTTTTCTTCATCCTTTTGTTCTTGTTTATTTATTTTCGTGCAAAATTACTGCTTTATATGCTAAAAGCATTATCTTTTGACATAAAAAAACGAAAAAATGGTGCTTTTGACTCATTTTTTTCAAAAAACGTTTGGTAGTTTCAATTTTTAGTCGTACCTTTGCACCGCAATTCAGAAATGAAGAGCACTATTGCTTCAGTAGCTCAGTTGGTTAGAGCACATGACTGTTAATCATGGGGTCGTTGGTTCAAGCCCATCCTGAAGCGCAACAGGCTGCAAGCGGCAGTCTCTTTTTTTTAACACCACTGCTTCAGTAGCTCAGTTGGTTAGAGCACATGACTGTTAATCATGGGGTCGTTGGTTCAAGCCCATCCTGAAGCGCAAAAAAGCTAAGAAGCTCATGCTCCTTAGCTTTTTTTGTGTCACATCGTTTTATCTCAGATTTATTCTAAAGCCAACGTTAAGGCTAAAGTTCCAGGGCTTGTCCTTATAGATGTTCACCACATCCGAATGGTTGTCGAAGTGATGACTCACACCTGGTTCCAGATACAAGCCGGCGGAAGGAGTGATGTTATACTCCACGCCTGCAGCTGCCTGAACCGACCATTGCAGCCGCTTCTCGCTCACTTTTGTTTCACCGTCAGCCCCGGTCACGCTTTTGCTGCGGTTTCCCTTTAGCAGCTTTTCTGCCGCACCGCCGGCAACCACATAGACCTTCATCTGTTTGTTTTGCCAAACATTGTAGTTAGCCGTAAGTGGCACGCCTATATAGTGAAGTTTCTGGTCGCCGCGGCTCCCATTGTCACCATCAATGGTAAACGTGGAATGAAGATAACTGTAGTTCACTCCCGACGTGAGACTCCAACGGTCATTGATATTATACCTGACGCTCATCCCCACCTTTATCGGGAGGTCGTGGTCGTAATCGATTGTCGGAGCCGACTGAAGGTTCAGCAACGGGTAGTATTTTCCTGTCATCTGCATCTCTCCCGCACTGTAAGTCGGCGCACTGCTCATGGTTATACTCGACGCGTACATATTGCCGTTGCTTGTATTGTCGTTGCCGAGAAGCCCCTGGGCATGAACGTCAATGGCAAAGTTCGACGACGCTCTGTGCAACGAGGAGCCTGCACGCTTTCTGTCAGTGTCATAATAGTTATATGCCGACCGTGTTGTAGCCTTTGCTTTAGGATTTTGACGTTCCGTTGGCTCCGGTTTTTCCTCCTGTGTCTCCGGTGCTGTCTCAACCTGCGCTTCCATATCGGTCATCTCTTGCATATCAAGCGCCGTCTCTTCCTGCCGTGTGCCGCTTTCCGATATCCGTCCGGTATTTCCACGGTTATGGCAGCCTGCAGCCACAGGTTCCGTCGCTGAAGCAGTCACGGTGTTATCAGCCAGCGTCTCCACCTGCTTTGCCACAGTGGCTGTGACAGTCGGTACTTCCGTTTCCTTGTTCACCATCATTGTGACACCGCCAATCACGGCTACCGCAGCAGCTACAGCCGCTGCACGCTTAGCCCAAAGCGGCACGATGGAAGCCTTTCCTGAACCCTTTCGTGCTTTGAGTGCGTTGTCGATATCCGACCACGACAGCTCGGGGGCAGGTTTTTCGAAACCAGCCATCTTTCTTTGCAGTTGTTTAGTCCATTTGTCTGTCATGATCATTTGTTATGTTTGTTCCTGTTTATATTTTCTTATTTCCCTTGCAAGCATGTTTCTCGCCCTGTGATACTGCGAGGCTGACGAGTCTGCCTTGATTCCAAGTGCCTCCGCTATTTCCTTGTGGCTCTTACCCTCTATGGCGTAGAGGTTGAACACGACCCTATAGCCTTCGGGCAGGCGGCTTATCATGTCGTGGATAACTTCCTCCGGCACCATCCCGACGTCCGGTTCGTCGTCGGCACAAGAGATGTTTCCTATGTCCTTGTCAGCAAAAGTATCTTGCAGGCGTTTGCGGGATTTTAAGAAGTTTAGGGCCTGGTTCACGACGATTCTCGTGGCCCAAGCCCTTAACGAGCCTTTTCCATGGTATGTAAAGCTGTCGATGTTCTGGATGATGCTGACCATAGCGTCCTGCATCACGTCCTTCACGTCGTCATCGTTAACTACATATCTTGAGCAGGCAGCAGTGAGCAATCCTCCGAATTGGGCATAGAAGTCACGCATCGCCTGGTTGTCACCCTTGCGAATGCCTTCTGCCATGGATTTTTCACTATTGTGCCCAAATATGTTCATTTAGTCATTTCTCGGTATATATTTGAATGTCTGTGATTTAGCTCCCGTAAACGATTTCCACTTGATTTTTATAGTCCTTGGAGTCCGGTCGATGTCTTTCTCCAGGTCAAGGTAGAAGGCGACTATGCCGTCGGCGGTGTTCCCCGCCGTATGTCCTCCTGCATCGTGACGGAACTCAAATGTCGCCATCCCGTCTTCGTCATCCACACGCATGAGGTTCACCCTGTGAGTGCTTCCAGGAAGCCAGTTGGTGCGGAATCGCAACGTCATGTACCCGTCTTCAGCCGTTGTTTCCAGTTGGCTCTTCACTATTTCCACAGGGTCGTTGCCGTAGGCTTTGTCGTTGGCTTCCTGATCGGCGAGGTCAGGCACAAGTTGCTTGGTCAGGATGGTGTCGATGCGAGCGATGGTGATAGTTTTCACATCAGCGGTCATCGACGGTTCTGAGTCGAACTTGAAATAGATGTATGCCCTGTATTCTTTTTTGTTATCGTAAGGGAAATCCTTGATGTTCGAGCATGTGACAATATCTGAGTCGCTTAGCTGGATGTACCACCCGAAACCATCACCTGTGTCAGGTTTCAGCGTAACTACGCCTACACTGGTGGCAGGGTCAATACTAATGTAGTTGTCGTCATCGTCATCAAGACAAGACTGAAGCGTGAAGGCAGCTGTCGCCAGTGCCATCATGGCAAAGATAAAATGTTTTATTCTCCTCATGTTTTCTCCGTTTTTTATTGTTTACACCAATTAAACGGTGTTTATGTCGAAACCTTGCGTCGTGACGAAGAAAAAAATGTTAAACTTCCATCTCATTTATATATAATAAGGTGTAAGTCAATAAAACAAAAGAAGGCGGGGATCACTCCTCGCCTTTTTTTTCGATTCGACGTCAGTATTCTGACGGAATACGGAAGATTACTTTCCGTGGTGCTCGTCAGAAACGGTCAACTTCTTGCGGCCCTTGGCACGACGAGAAGCCAATACTCGACGTCCATCCTTTGTAGCCATTCTCTCACGGAAGCCGTGCTTGTTCACTCTTCTTCTGTTGTGTGGCTGAAATGTTCTTTTCATTGCTATAAACTATTTAATTTTTTGTTATTTCCATCCTTTTGGGGTGCAAAAGTACTCATAATTTTCGAAATAACCAAGAAATAAATGAATTTTAGCTAAAACTTTTATGTTTTTTTCGAGAAAATCAGTAACTTTGCACCCGAAAACGCAAGAAATGCGTTATTTTGCGCTGAAATTTCAAAATAAAACTGTTATATAAAGTATATGATTAATTCACAAGACATTAAGAAAGGAACCGCAATCCGCATGGATGGCGGCATCTGGGTTTGTATCGATTTCCAGCACAGAAAGCCAGGCAAAGGCAACACCGTAATGAACACCAAGCTGAAGAACGTGACCGACGGCCGCGTGCTCGACCGCACCTTCCAGGTCGGATTCAAACTCGAGGACGTTGTCATCGAGCGTCGCCCATACCAGTACCTTTACGAGGACCCAACAGGACGCATTTTCATGAACCAGGAGACTTTTGAGCAGATTCCTATCGCTAACGACTTGGTCATTGGACATGAGTACATGAAGGAAAGCGACATCGTAGAAGTGGTTACCGACACTACCGATGGCACAATCCTCTACGCGGAAATGCCTGTCAAAACCTATCTCCGCGTCACCCACAGCGAGCCTGGAGTAAAGGGCGACACCGCTACTAACGCCACAAAGCCAGCCACACTCGAGACCGGTGTTGAAATCCGCGTGCCACTCTTCATCAACGAAGGCGACCTCATTCAGGTTGACACACGCGACGGCAGCTACCTGCAGAGAGTAAAAGAATAATATAGAAAATGAAGGGTGAAGAGTTCTTCACTCTTCATTTACAACACTATGAAATACTCAGTCATTGTCCCTGTATTCAATCGTCCCGACGAGGTTGACGAGCTGCTCGAGAGTCTTTGCCGGCAGACGGTGAAGGACTTCGAGGTCATTATTGTCGAAGACGGGTCGGAGAAACCCTGCAAGGACGTTTGCGACAAATACTCCGGAACAATCGACTTGAAATATTTCGCCAAGAAAAACTCAGGGCCCGGGCAGAGTCGCAACTATGGGGCGGAACGCTCCAAGGGAGAATATCTTATAGTGCTCGATTCCGACGTAGTGTTGCCGGAAGGCTATCTTAAGGCCGTTGACGACGAGCTGCTAAGCGAACCCGCCGATGCCTTTGGCGGACCTGACTGCGCCCATGACTCATTCACCGAGACGCAGAAGGCGATAAGCTATTCCATGACCAGTTTCTTCACCACAGGAGGCATCCGCGGAGGTAAGAAAAAGCTCGACAAGTTCTATCCAAGGTCGTTTAACATGGGCATAAGGCGCGATGTCTATCTCCGTCTTGGAGGCTTCTCCAAGATGCGCTTCGGCGAGGACATCGACTTCTCCATACGTATTTTCAAGGCAGGATGCCGCTGCCGTCTGTTCCCTGAGGCATGGGTGTGGCACAAGCGGCGTACCGACATGCGCAAGTTCTTCCGCCAGGTCTATAACAGCGGAATAGCACGCATCAACCTCTACAAGCTCTATCCCGAATCGCTCAAGGCTGTCCATCTCCTGCCTATGGTCTTCACCGTAGGAGTGATTTTCCTGTTCCTTCTGGCTTGCCTCGGACGCGTGATGATGGTTTACGGCAATCCCGACGACTTCTACCGCTGGTACTTCTTTGTGCTTGCCTCGATAGCCCCCATCATCATCTACTCACTCGTCATCTTCACCGACTCCGCCATCAAAAACCGCAGTCTCCCCATCGGCTTCATCTCCATCGGTGCCGCCTTTGTGCAGCTCATGGGCTACGGCTTCGGCTTCATCGTGGCATGGTGGAAACGATGCGTGCTGAAGAAAGACCTGTTCCAGGCCTTCGAGAAATCCTTCTATGACTGAGAAGCTGACCATAAAGCAATGGGACGAGGCAGACATGCCGCGAGAAAAGCTCGAAAGGCTCGGGGCCGAAGCCCTCAGCAACGCTGAGCTGCTGGCAATTCTCATTGGCTCAGGGTCGCAAGAGGAGAGTGCCGTTGACCTGATGAAACGCCTGCTCAACGACTGCAACAACAATCTCAACACCCTTGGCAAGAAAACCATCCCCGACCTGTGCTCCTACAAAGGCATCGGCCCTGCAAAGGCAATAACCATTCTTGCGGCATGCGAGCTCGGCAAGCGTCGGCAAATGGAGAAAGCCGAAGAAAGGCCCGACCTCAGTTCGGCAGCCGCCATCTACGACCACATGCACCCTCTGATGCAAGACCTTGACGTGGAGGAAGCATGGATACTGCTCATGAATCAGAACTTCAAGCTCATAAAGAAAATGCGCATCTCCCATGGCGGCATCAGTGAGACTGCCGTTGACGTGCGCGTGATAATAAAACAAGCCTTACTCTCCAACGCCACCGTCCTCGCCCTCTGCCACAACCATCCCAGCAACAACGCCCGTCCCAGCGGCGACGACGACCGTCTGACCATCCGCGTCAAGGAAGCCTGCAAGCTCATGCGCATCTTCTTCCTCGACCACCTCATCATCACCGACGGCCGCTACTATTCCTACCACGAGGAAGGGAGATTGTAGGCCTTCTTCTATTAAGACAATATGTCGCCTTCACGGAAGCGTAACGCGTAACAGTGTAACTCGTAATTTTCAGTTACATCTCACTTGTTGCCTCTGAGGAGTAGTGAACGGTGAAAATATAGGGTGTTGAATTTTATTGTTTATATATATATTATAATATATATAAACAATAAGTATTATACTAATAGAGAATAAGCTAAGCTGTGGAAGAAGAAGGGGGAGGTGTGGAAATCGAATGAAAATTACAGTTACACTGTTACGAGTTACGCTTTGCTCCCCCATCCACTTCCCCTCAGAGGCTTAACCTACGACCATCGCCCGTCATAACTTATCACCGGGCTGAGGCATAGCTAATGCCGTTGAGTTATTAATAATTCCCGTTGGCTCTACTTGTAATTAACGGTCATTCAGCAGCTGGTTCTGGAAGTGCGGGTATATCATCGATGTCGATGAATTTGGCAACGGGGTTGGTCTTGCTGTCACGACCGCCGAGCTTGAGCAGGTTGGTAGTGGTCGTCAGTATGCTTTGTCCGCCAGGGGTCAGTTTCTCGTAACCCTTGTCGTAAGCCTCTTGGGCTTTGCCGATGGCGTCGCCAATTGTCTTGTAGGACTTCATGAACTGCCCCACCCGGTCAATCATCTGGTTGACGAGGTCGAATATTTCCTTCTGGCTCTTGACCTGGGCAATCTGTGTCCATGTGAGCTTGATGATGCGGAGTGCGGCAAAGAGAGTCTGCTCGTCGGCGATATAGACATTGCTGTCCATAGCCTCCCGCCACAAGCTCGGCTTGTAGCGAAGAGCTTCCCACCACGCGGCCGAGATGGGTACGAACATTATGACATAGTCCATGCGCGAACTTGTCTTCTTGTGGTACTTGAAATAGTTTTTTTGCGAGAGCAGCCTTACCTGCGACTCGATGCTCTTGACGTGCCGCTCGAGACAGGCCTTGCGTTCGTCGGCAGTCTCGGCGTTGGCGAAGTTGATGAAGTCGGTGAGATTGACCTTAGAGTCGATAATCACATCGCGCACGGTGTCGAGATGGAACAGCACGTCGGGACGCAGCCCCTTGCCGTCGTCGCCCTTGAGTTCCCTGCCCGCCTCGTCCTTCATCACGTATTGCAGTTCGTAGTGGACACCTTCGGTGAAGCCTTGCTTCGAGAGTATCTCGTCAAGTATAGCCTCTCCGTAGTCGCCCTGCATCTTTGTGTCGTGCTTGAGGGCTGTGGTGAGCTCAATGGCGCTCTGGCGTGCCGTCTCCGTCTGTTGTATGATGGTCTGTATGCTTGTCTTCATCGAGCCGCTGAACTCGTTCTGCTCCTTCGAATATCCGTCCATTGCCTGTTTCATCTTCTCTATTGTCTCGTTGAGAGGGTTGACGATGGACTGCATGTTCTGGCGGTTGATGTCGGTAAACTCCGCCTGACGCGACTTCAGCATTTCCTCAGTGGTAGCCTTAAGGTTTGCCTTCAGGTGGTCGATGGTTTCGGTAAAGGCCTGCTTCATACTCTCTACGGCTTCGTTGTGACGTTTTTCCTGCGCCTCCATGGCAGTCTGATGTTCCGCGTCCTTAGCCTGGCAGAGTTTCTGATGAGAGTCGTTAATCATCGCGATTTCCTTGTCGTGGTGTTCCTTAAGGTCTTTGCATTTTTGGTCGTAATCGTCCTTGAGCGTGACCAACTGTTTTGCGAATGCCTCATCTTGTTCTTTCCTGTCTTTTGCGTGCTTTTCCACCTCTTCCCTTACTTTTTCCTCTACATTATCCTTTTGGGTCGCCAAGACCTCACACTTAGTGGCGAGAGCCTGTTTTTCAGCGGCAATGGTGTCCAATGCCGACTTTTGCTCGGCAAGTTCTTCTTTCAGTCTGGCAATCTCGCCAGAAAGGCTGTCAGCCTTAACCTCAAGGGCGCTCTTCTGGGCTTTTGCGGCAAGTATGCCTATCACTAGGCCTACTGCAAGGCCAATTATACCGATGACTATTTCCATATATCAATTATTTAATCGTTCTTTATGTATAATTCTTTATCGACTTGCAAAGTTAACCTTTTTGTTACAAACCGCCAAACATTTTCGGGAAAAATAAAGGCACGCTGAATCTCTTCAGCATGCCTTCGTTGATTTTTACTAAGTATGTGTGTGTTTTATTATGGTATTAGCGTCATTTTGTCTTCTTCAAGTCGAAGCTGAACATGGCGGGGGTGAAACCAGGCAGTTCAACCTTTTCCTCTCCTTCGCCAATGAGCACTTTTCTTGCCGTTATGCTGAACTTCAGTTTCTTGTCGGCAACGCTGTATGCCGCATTTTCTCCAGCATCGACCTTCACCTCAATGACAAGGGTCTGGTCAACGTCGCTTTCAGACTGTGCCGGTATGGTAAGGTTGAGCATTAGCGGTTCTGGGTCAAGAACCATCAGTATGCTGTCGTTTGCAGAAGTGAGTGCCGGTTTGTAGCCTATTTTGTAGTTGATGTCGCCCAATGCCTCAACGATGCTGCCAGCCGCTTCCTCGTCATTGATGATTGACATGACGATGTCCTTAACGGGGAACTTCTCCACGGTCACCGTGTCGTTGTCCACCTTTGCGGTTACTTCCACTCCGGCTGGCGTCTCTTCTCCTTCGGCAGTCACGGTTGTTACCGTTGTCATTCTTCCTTTGTAGTCACCGTACATCGTCTGTGTGGTAATCTCTGTAGGAACAGTCACGTCATCATCGTCGTCGCTGCATGAAGCGAGGCTGATTGTACATCCCAAAAACAATAACATTGCGAACACTCTCGCCGTTTGAATCTTTTTCTTCATGGTTTTTTTCTTAAAAGTGAATGTAATACTTAATGTGTTTTTCACTCTCATAAACGGCAGCCGAAAACATTTCTTGCGCTACGTTGTGTTAATAAAACATAACTGCATAATAAGAATCGTCTTTTTTGATATATGACTTTTGGAAAGAAGAGAAAAATGTAGTACATTTGCAAGCAATTACTCATCAACAATAACGAAACAACAAGACAACTATGAACAAACTATTCATTACTCTCACACTTTGGGCTCTTGCTGCACTGACAGCCACCGCTGACAATCTGATGGACGAAGTGAGGAAAAACCTCGGAGACCATCCCACGGTAAAAAACAGCTACATCAAATACGGGGAAACATTTGCCGGCAAGCCATGGTTGTCGCCGGCGGCAACATCGTTTGCCGAATTCAAGACCAACGGCAACCGCACACGCTTTGAGGCGCAGACCTTTGCCAAGCGCAGGCAGCTGGCAGCTCTCGTCATGGCGGAGGTGGCTGAAGGCAAAGGGCGGTTCATGGGCGACATCATCGACGGACTGACAAGCACCTTGGAGGAGACGTGGTGGGGACTGCCTGCCCATTACGGCACGAAGGTGATGCGCCCCGAAGACCAAAACGTTGACCTCTTCAACGCAGAGACTGCGGGGCTCGTCGTATGGACAAAGAGGGCGCTGAGGGAACAACTCGACGCTTTCTCACCCATCATTGCCGAACGGATAGACAAGGAGATTGAAAGAAGAATACTCAAGCCTGCCGTGGAGACAGACTACTGGTGGAAACGGGCAGGAATGAACTGGAATCCCTGGATTTGCTCCAACTGGGCAGTGGCGGTCAAGGAGTGTGAGCACGACTCGGCCCGCTACCATAAGGCAATGGAGCAGATTGAGGCTGCCATGGAATGCTTTGTCAAGGCTTATCCCGACGACGGCGGATGCGACGAGGGACCGACCTATTGGGACCGCGCTGCCGCCTCGCTCCACGACTGCATGACAGTGGCAAAGGCTCCAGCCGACTTCGATAAGATTTGCCGTATGGGAGCTTACTGCTATTCCACTTACATCGCCGACGGATACTGCCTGAACTTCGCCGACTCCCACGGCAACAGGTTTGTTCAGCAGCCTAACGTGATGTATCCCTTCGGCGTGACAACCGGCGACAGGACCATGCAGGAGTTTGCGGCATATATTGCGAAAGAAAAGGGATTCTGGGAGGATGCGGCAAGGATGTACGACACAAGCGGCAACTATCCGACGCTTGGACGCGAGCTCACCTTCCTTTCTATGCTTGACGACTTTAGTAAGGTTGAACCACGAGAACCGAACATGGCGGACACATGGCTACAAAGGCTACAAATCTTTTCGGCACGCAGAAACGGAATGTACGTGGCGATGAAGGGCGGCCACAACGACGAGAGCCACAACCATAACGACGTGGGCAGCTTTGTCATCTATCACGAAGGCAAACCTATTCTTGCTGATCCAGGAGTAGGAGAATATACCTCACAGACTTTCGGCAAGGGGCGCTACGACATTTGGACGATGCAGTCGACATACCACAACCTACCGCAAATCAACGGCTGCGACCAAATGGCAGGAAAGCATTTTGCCGCACGCGACGTCATCTACAAGAAAGGCAGGCTGACCATGGACATTGCGGGAGCTTATCCTGACAGCGCCGGGGTGAGACGATGGACGCGCACCGTGAGCATCAACAGCAAGGGGGAAGTGAAAGTGGTTGAAGACTATGACCTTTCACGTCAAGGAGAAAAACAGCGGCTGATGCTCATCGCTGCCGTTGAACCGAAGATTGTCAAGGACGGCATCGTCATCGGCTCATGCCGTATGGAGTTTGACAAGACAGTCAGCGGTGTGTATATAGAGCCACTGAAGGGAAAGTTCGACCCGATGATGGAGTCGATGTGGGCCGGAGGCTTGTGGAGAATCGTGTTGACGGTTGACGATGCCTCCGGGCATAAGGGGATGGGGAAGGTCACGGTCAGAGTGTTCCCTTGTCCCAGTCGCGGTTGTTGATTTTCTGTTCTACATTCTTCTGCTTTCCTGAGAAGATGTTGTAGCTAAGGGTGAGGCACACCATGGAGCGCTGGTCGGGTATCTCATTCCAATGACGGAACTGGATGATATCGTTAGGCAGTGTCTCTGATTCATAATGAGGTGTGCGCAGGAAGAATACACTCGTGAGCTGTGCCCTGAACTGCTTGTGCTGATAGAACACGGAGAGGTCGCTATTGTTCTCACTCTTATGCAAAAACGGACCATTGATGCTCTTAGTCACCGTGGTAAAGTACCACGACGCTCCAAAGCGCCCTTTACGGAAACCAATTTCCCAGTTGATGGGCAAGCGGAAGTGTGACTGGCGGCCAACGATGTCGCTCTTGTAAGTGTCGTTCCATGCTCCTACATATACTCCAATGGTAAATAGTTCTGATTTGAACGGTTTCAGCCTACCCCATACCATACCTCCATACTGCAGTTCGTAGTTGCCATTGAGTGGCGACATGACGATACAGCGTTCGTCGCCGACCTTGTCCCATTTGAAACTGGTGCAAATGGGGTTGGTGATGTAGTCAGCAAGGAGCTGGGTGTAGAGGTCGAAATATGGATGGGAGAGGTTGAGCGATAGTATTGCACAATTGTCATTGCCCGACTCCAAATAGGGGTTTCCGCGCTCGATGAGCCCCGGGATGTATATTTTCGCACTGTTGCTGAGCTGTGAGATGGTTGGCAATACAGGATTCGACCTTACCTCAAACTGTAGCTGACCGTTCTTTATCGGGTATGACAACACGAGTTTGGGCGTGAAGTAGAACTTGGTGTAGTCGGTCTCGTCGTTGTCGGTGTTCACGTAAGTACCTCCTATGCCGAGCCTGTAGGACAACTTGTTGAGTTTTCCGGCGATTTCACCATATAGATAGTGGTTATCGTTACGCGACGTGTAGGCATACTCGTTGTAGTCGGAGAGCATGTTGCGAATCTTATAGTCAGACTTTGCGAGTGTCGCCTTATAGCCAAGCGAAAGGTTGGTAGCGCCCCACGACTTGGTGTAGGCAAGTTCGCCTATAAGGGAGACTTTGTCGTTCTTGGCGCGCATGTCGTCGTCGATTAATACTTCATTGGCATCAGAAGTCCACTGGCGGTTGTGGTCATTCTGGGAGTTGTGGAAATATGTGCCCACGACATCGACCGTTAGTTCCTGATTGCCGTTGAGCTTCTTGTTGAGATAGAGGTCGAGTGAAGGTCCAAAACTGCGCACTTTCCTTTCCAGCCGTCCTTCGCCGTCCTGCCAAAGCGGGTTATTGTGTGCCTCAATCTTATTGTCGGTGCGCCAGAACTGCGTGAAGAGGTTTGGAGAGAACTTTGCCTGGAACGTCAGGTCATTATCCTTGTTATACATGTATTTAAGGTTGAAGTCCTGAGTACAGTAGCCAAAATGGTAGTCGCCACGGTAAAGATAGTCAGAAACGGCGGTTCCATCGGTAAAGACATAAGTGTCTTCGCTCTCGCAATTGGCGTTGTTGCGATACTGCATGCCATAGTCGAAGGCAATCTGGTGGTTGCCTTTGTTGTAGCGCACGTAGAGATTGGTGTTGTTAAAGGCTGTCCACAGAGCCTGCATCACGTCGAAACCGGCAGCATAGCCTGCGTCGAGCGGTTGCGTCTTGATGTTGATGAGAGTGCCCACATCGGCATAGCGTGCTGGTGGAATGGTGTAATATTCCACATTCTTTATCTTTTCCACCGGTATGCTCTTGAGGTCGTTGTCGGTGGCTTCCACGCCGTTGACGAGTATCTTCAGCGACTTCCCCGTCATGGTGTTGAGCTTGCCGGTGAGCGCGTCGAAACGCAAGCCGGGAAGAGAGGTGAGTATCTCCTGCGTCTGTCGTGCGTTCTTCTTCTGTTCATCAGAAAAGGTGAAGATGGAACGGTCAACCTTATCGACGCGGTGATGACCCTTCACTACAACGCCGTTGATGGCATACTGGTCGCCTTTCATCGCTATGGTTCCTGCATCGCCGATGGCTACAGTGCGCTCAACGGGTTTGAAGCCGATGCACGTGACACGCATCAAGGCTTTACCCATATTGCAGGGAATGACAAACTGCCCGTTCTCATTGCTCACTCCACCGGTGATGAATGTGGTGTCGGCAAGCGAGAGAAGCTGGATGTTGGCAAACACCACCGGACGCTGGTTCTCATCGATGAGCTGTCCCGTGAGCCTTCGTCGGCTCTTGTCGATACACTCCACTGAGATAAGGCTGTCGCCAATGTGCATGGATATAGGATAGAAGCCTATCACGTCGCGAAGGGCATCGACCACGGGACGGTCGTCGAATTGCTTGGTGACGGTGAAGTCCTCAAGCTCATTATAGATGAAGCTGATATGATAATGCGAAGAAGCGCGGTCAAGGTCGATGAGCACCTTCGACATCGACTGGTCCTTATAGTTACGTGACAAACGCTGGGCATTGCCCGTGAAGGGAAACGCCAAAAGCAGAAGTGCTATAGAGAAAAGATGGTTCATGATGCTATTCCACCGTTAGGGTGTCTCCATTTATTGTTATGTTGATATTGTCGAATGAGTTGAGCTGGCTTATCACCTGTTCCAAGCCGCGTCGGGTGTCGAGACGGAAATATAGGCGGAGGCTTGCTGCCTTATCGGACTTGTAGCTCACGTTAAGATTATAGAACGAGGCAAGGTCACCGACTATTTCCTTGAGCGTAACATCCTCGTAGGTCTTGACGACTTCAGTTATTTCGGGCTCTTCCTCTTGCACGTTGACTACGCCTTTTTCCACTTTGACTGTAGCTGCAGGCGCTTTCTCTTCTGCAGGCTTTTCCCCTGCGTTGCCAAGCATTCCTGTTGTGACAGCGGCATAGGCGAGTCCGGAAAGAAGGCACACGCCAACAAAGACGGCGGCAATTTTCCCCACCAGCGGCAATCGCCTTGTAGCGACTGCAGCACTGCCATCGAGGGCAGCGCAGAGCTCGCAGATAGTGCGGTAGATTTTCCGTCCTTCCTCGTCATCCATAAGTAGCTGGCGCAGCTCATCCTCCGAGTAACGCTCGGGATGTTCAGTCATGTCAATTATTCTTTTTGTCTTGTCCATTGTCGTTAGGGATTAAATTTCATTCTGAGTTTGATAATCGCTTTTGATAGATGCTTATAGACAGCTGTTTCGCTGATGCCCAGCTCTTGTGAGATTTCGCGGTACTTCAGACGCTGTTGGTAGTGCATCCTTACGATGCGTGCTGTCTGTGGCGACAGTCGGGAATCGATGAATGCTCCAATCTGCGTCACCCTGTCAGTCTCTTTCTCCATTGAAGGGGTTTCCACTATGTCGTCAAGCCTCGCGAACTGCTTGACACGCTCGTAGATGGACTTCCTTCGCAGGATGTTCATGCAACGGTTGCGCAGGCAGGTCATGAGCACTGCCTCCACGTTATCGTCATGCCAGTTGATTTTTCCGTTTGCTACATCAGCAAAAACGTCAGCCACCGCATCCTCGGCTTCCTGCTTGTCGCCGAGAACAAGCCTAGCCACGATGTTCATCTTTGCCGAATGGTCAACGAAAAGCTGTCCAGCGTCTATCTTTACATTCATTCTATTTTTTGTTGTTTATCTCTATAACAATCGGGAATGGAAAAACCTAACCCTTATGGACTGATTTTTTTCAATAAAAACGTAGAAATATTGCTAATATTACTAAAAAAGAGTAATATTTGGTAGTTTTTTGCGTATATTTGTGTCTGAATTATTGAAAGGAGTTAAGGAGGCTCAGTAAATACGATAATAAAATTATATAAAAATGGAAGAAAAGAAAGAATATGCCTTCAATGGCACGACATTAAACGGATTTATTATGCTCTTTGTGGCATTGGCGATGACATTCGGTTCAATAGGCATCGGCATTTGGGCCGGTGTGGAAGAGGTGTTTGCAATGGTGACGATAGCCGTTGTTGTATTCATCGCAAGCTTCTTCGTATGGGGAGGATTTCTCATGCTTGAGCCTAACGAGGCACGCGTATTGCTGTTCTTCGGGAAATACAAGGGAACGTTCACTAAAACAGGATACTTTTGGGTGAACCCTTTCCTTACTTCAAAGAAACTCTCGCTTCGGGCAAGAAACCTTGACGCGGAGCCAATAAAGGTGAACGACAAGACCGGCAACCCAGTGATGATAGGTCTTATGCTCGTATGGAAGCTCAAGGACACATATAAGGCAATGTTTGAGATTGACTCGCAAACCATTGCCGGAGACCCGGCAAAGAACGGGCAGGTGGTCGGAACCAATGTGGCAGGAGTGATGAAGGCTTTCGAGAACTTCGTGAAGATACAAAGCGACGCCGCACTGCGCGAAGTGGCAGGAAAATATGCTTACGACGATGACACCGAAAACTCAAATGCCATCACCCTGCGTGACGGCGGCAATGAGATTAACCAGCAGCTTGAGGCAAAACTCGACGAGCGACTCTCTATGGCTGGTATAGAGGTAGTGGAAGCGCGCATCAACTATCTTGCGTACGCACCGGAGATTGCAGCGGTCATGCTACGTCGCCAACAGGCAAGCGCAATAATCACGGCACGAGAGAAAATCGTGGAAGGCGCAGTGTCAATGGTGAAGATGGCTCTCGACAAGCTCTCTGCCGACGGTGTGGTAACGCTTGACGACGACAAGAAGGCTGCCATGGTCAGCAACCTTATGGTCGTGCTCTGCGGTGACGATTCAGCGCAGCCGGTAGTAAACACGGGAGTTAACTAAGGCAGGAAGTGGCTTACGTCCTGACCGAAATGGATTAGTTCGCGCACCATACTCGACGACACAGCGGAATAGCGCGGGTCGGCATAAAGCAAAAGGGTCTCTATGCCCGACAGCTGGCGATTGATGTCAGCCTGGTCGCGTTCGTATTCAAAATCTTTCACTGACCGCACTCCCTTAATAATGAACCTTGCATTCTCACGGCGGGCGAAGTCGATGGTGAGGTCGCTGTAAGTCTTCACCTCCACCTTCGGCTCGTCAGCATAGATAGCATTAATAGTCTTTAGACGTTCTTCTGCGTTCTGCATATAGCTCTTCCGCTCGTTCACCCCAATGCCAATGACAATGCGGTCGAAAAGCGGAAGGGCGCGACGCAGGATATCGTCATGTCCTACAGTATATGGGTCAAAACTGCCTGTAAATATTCCTGTCATATATTAAAACTCCAATTCCAGCTCCTGCGAATAGATATTTCGTCCGAAGTGTTTATATGCAAGTTCAGTGACCATTCGTCCGCGCGGTGTGCGTTTGATGAAACCTTCCATGATGAGATATGGCTCGTAAACCTCCTCAACGGTGCCGGCGTCCTCGCCGATGGCCGTGGCGATGGTTGTGACACCCACAGGACCGCCCTTGAACTTGTCGATGATTGTAAGGAGAATCTTGTTGTCGGTCTCGTCAAGGCCATAGCGGTCAATATTCAATGCTGTCAGTGCCACCTTGGTGATTTCGGTGTCGATACGTCCATTTCCCTTCACCTGTGCAAAGTCGCGCACTCGACGCAGCAAGGCATTGGCTATACGTGGCGTTCCTCGGCTACGTCGTGCTATCTCCATAGCAGCCTCGTAGTCGATGGGCACTCTCAGGATGCTTGCCGAACGCAGCAGGATTCTTGAGAGGGTTTCGGGGTCATAATATTCCAAGTGGAGGTTTATACCAAAACGGGCACGGAGCGGAGCGGTAAGAAGTCCGCTGCGTGTTGTAGCTCCAACAAGTGTGAACGGGTTAAGGTCAATCTGTATGGAACGTGCTGAAGGACCTTTGTCAATCATGATATCAATGCGATAATCTTCCATTGCCGAATAGAGATACTCCTCCACGACTGGAGAAAGACGATGTATTTCGTCAATGAACAACACGTCGTTCTTCTCTAACGAGGTAAGTATTCCGGCAAGGTCACCTGGCTTGTCAAGTACAGGTCCGCTTGTGATTTTGAAACCGACACCGAGTTCGTTGGCAATGATGTTGCTAAGTGTTGTCTTTCCCAGTCCAGGAGGACCGTGAAGCAACGTGTGGTCGAGTGGTTCGCCACGGTATTTTGCTGCCTCAACAAACACTTGGAGGTTTTCTACCACCTTGTTCTGTCCGCTGAAGTCTCCGAAGTTTAGAGGACGTAAAGCGTTTTCATAATCCTTTTCAACAGGACTGAAATGCTGTTCCTCATGTATGTCGAAATTGTCGTTTGCCATTGTAAATGAAGAATGAAGAGTGAAGAATATAAATGAAGAATAAAGAATGAAGAATGGGATAAACTCAGATTGTGCACAGTTTATTCTTCATTCTTCACTCTTCATTCTTCATTTAATTCATTCTTAGAACTCCATTTTGTCAAGCGAGTCGTTGAAATCTTTTGGCTCGTGATTTTCCTGATTCTCATTGAAGTCAGGACGTGGGCGACGCTCAGGACGCTCGCCGCGTGGACGACGTTCAGGACGCTCACCGCGTGGACGACGCTCAGGACGCTCGCCGCGTGGACGGCGCTCAGGACGTTCCTGATAGTCGGCAGGCTTTTCAAGCAGCACTCTATGGGAGAGTTTGTACTTGCCGGTCTTCGGGTCAATCTCCAAAAGTTTCACCTTTATCTTGTCGCCTTCCTTGATGCCAGCCTCTTCGACAGTCTCAAGGCGCTTCCAGTCGATTTCGCTGATGTGCAACAGTCCGTCCTTGCCAGGCAGAATCTCCACGAAGCAGCCATAAGGCATGATGGAACGTACTGTTCCCTCGTAGATTTCACCTACTTCCGGTATTGCCACGATGGAGCGAATCTTTGCCAGTGCTCCGTCGATGCTTTCCTTGTTAGGTCCGCTGACCTGCACCTTGCCTACGCCGTCAACCTCGTCGATAGTGATGGTAGCACCAGTGTCTTCCTGCATTTGCTGTATAATCTTTCCGCCTGGACCGATGACAGCTCCTATGAATTCCTTAGGAATCTCTATCTGTACGATACGTGGAACCTGTGGCTTGAGTTCCTCGCGTGGCTCTGCAATAGTGTCGGTGAGGCATTTCAGGATGTGCTCACGTCCGGCCTTTGCCTGCATCAATGCCTTTTCAAGAATCTCGAACGACAGTCCGTCACACTTTATGTCCATCTGTGTTGCGGTAAGACCGTCGATGGTACCCGTTGTCTTGAAATCCATATCGCCAAGGTGGTCCTCATCTCCGAGTATGTCGCTAAGCACAGCATACTTTTCCTCTCCCGGGTTCTTTATAAGTCCCATTGCAATACCGCTGACAGGCTTATTCATTGGAACGCCGGCATCCATCAGTGCCAGTGTTCCGGCACATACCGTTGCCATTGAAGAAGAGCCGTTGGACTCAAGAATCTGGCTCACGAGTCGTACGGTGTAAGGATAATCGGCAGGAATCTGTCCCTTCAGTGCGCGCCAAGCAAGATGTCCATGTCCTATTTCTCGTCTGCCGACACCTCTTGAAGCCTTTGCCTCTCCTGTGCAGAACGGTGGGAAGTTATAGTGGAGCAGGAAACGCATATAGCTTTTGTCGAGTACGTCGTCAACCATCTTCTCGTCAAGTTTCGTACCAAGGGTACAGGTAGTGAGCGACTGTGTCTCACCACGTGTGAAGATTGAGCTTCCGTGTGGCATTGGCAGAGGGCTTACCTCGCACCAGATGGGGCGGATTTCGTCGGTCTTTCGCCCGTCAAGACGTATTCCCTCATCGAGGATGCAGCGTCGCATGGCGTCACGCATCACGTCGTGGTAGTAGCGGTCAGCCTCTGCAGCCTTTTCCTCAAGCTCGTCCTCGCTGAGCTCGGCGTGAGCCTCAGTGTATTTGGTCTTGAAGTCCTCAATGATCTTGTCGAAGGCATCCTGTCGTGCATGCTTGTCCAAAGCCTGTTTTGTAATGTCATAGACAGGCTGGTAAAGTTCGTCGTTGATTTGTTTTCTCAAATCCTCGTCGTTGACCTCGTGGTCATATTCACGTTTCACGTCCTTTCCTAATTCTTTCGACAGTTCAGTCTGCAGTTCACACATAGGCTTGATGGCAACCATTGCAGCCTTGAGGGCACCGATCATGTCCTGTTCGGTCACTTCCTTCATTTCACCTTCAACCATCATGATGTTTTCAGCCGAAGCACCTACCATGATGTCCATGTCAGCATCCTTCATCTGTTCGAAAGTAGGATTGATGACATATTCTCCATTGATTCGCGCTACGCGCACTTCACTGATTGGGCACTCAAAGGGAATATCTGAACAAGCCAGTGCTGTTGAAGCGGCGAAGCCTGCGAGGGCATCGGGCTGGTCAACACCATCGGCTGACAAGAGCATCACATTAACATACACCTCAGCATGGTAGTTGGAGGGGAATAGAGGTCTGAGCACTCGGTCCACAAGGCGAGAGGTGAGAATCTCATTGTCACTTGCCTTGCCTTCTCTTTTGGTGAATCCTCCAGGGAATCGACCTGCTGCTGCATACTGTTCTCTGTAGTCAACCTGCAGAGGCATGAAATCTGTACCCGGAACTGCATCTTTTGCGGCACAAACGGTGGCTAAAAGAACGGTGTTGCCCATACGGAGCACGCAAGACCCGTCGCACTGTTTTGCCACTTTTCCGGTCTCGATGGTGATGGTTCTTCCATCAGCCAACGAAATTGTTTTCGTAATTACGTTCATCTAAAAAAATATATAACTAAATGTTTTGATACATCAAAAATCGTACAAAAGTACAAATAATATGTGTAACAGCCCAATCTTTTTTGTCATTTCTTCTACTTTTTGTGTTTTTTTATGAAATAGTCATTATTTCCATGTCCTTTTGGTTGACACCTACAGAAAAGGGGCACATCAGAAATTGACGTTGCCCCTTTTGCGATAGTATGTTATGAAAAATTTGAGAGAATCGAAACTTCACAGTTTCAGTGTTTTACTAAACATGATTTTTATTATAGAGAAAGCATAGAAATTTCTACTTTTTTGCCGAGAGGTTCTTCGAGAGAAGTTCTGTGAATTCCTCATCGATGTCTCCCGTGAGGTTTACGATGACAAGAAGGTTCTTGACCGTGTCGGCATGGAGCATTATGAGCTCAACGGTTTTGCCGTCCTTCAGTTTTCTGGTATAGAACGTGCCGTGCGAATGGTCGTTTCTGTAGTCCTTGTCATGGCAGAACCGCTTTGGGTATTTCCTCAGCAGTTGTTCGGCCTTTTCGTAATGTTCGTCAGCAGTGGTTGACGACATGATGATGCGGGCGGTCTTCAGCTTTTGTATTGCCTGTGCGACCCATTCGTTGCGTTTTTGGTCGTGATGTCGTGTAAGTTGCTCCATCATCTTTGGCCCGATAGTGACGCATTTGACAGCACTATCGCCCTTGCATGCATCCATATATTTCGACGCGAAGTCGGCTATTTGCTGTGCCGTAACGACCGTTGCGGTAACGAGAAGAGTGATAAGAAGAACTATTCTTTTCATTCTGCACTCTTTACGTTAGTGTCAATTTTGGTGACATTTGCAAGTGAGTCGTCATTCTGGGCTAGACTAAATCCTTCTGACACCATCTCAAGTGCATCCTCTACCTTGTCGTATGCCATGGACGGGTCGCTGAACGTGTCTTTATAGTTCGCGTAGTTAATGTCGTCGCCCTCAGCTTGCTTGCCGAACTGGAACTGTGCGGCACCTCCGAGCGACACTATTATGGCCACTACTGCCGCTGCCTTGAACAGTGGCATCATCTTTCGCCGGAGAGTCAATCTGACAGCCTTTACGTGTGTTTTCTTGTCATTGTCGATAATTGACATTATTCTTTTGTCGAAGTCCACACTGAGACATTCGTTATTTTTTGCTTCCATCTGGAAGTCAAACAGTCCTTTGTATTTGAGCAGTCCTTCGGGCACATCCTTCTGTTGGAAGAATGCCTTGAGGATGTTTTCCTCCTCTTGGGAGGTGTTGCACTCCCAGTATCGCTCAAGCAATTGTTCTATATATTTATAGTCCATAACTATCTGTTTCTGAGAATTTTTTCTTTATTGTTTGTCTTGCCCTGAAGAGATTGACTTTCACTTGTTCTTCGCTCACTTGCATGACGTTGGCTATTTCCTTGTAGCTTTTTCCTTCAATGTCGCGCAAACATATTACCGTGCGTTGTTTCTCAGGTAACTGTTCAATAAGCCGTCTAACCACGTTGACATGGTCGTGAGCCATGACACGTTCTTCGGGGTTTGAGTTGTACGACAGGTCTGGGGTGTCCGGAGTGCCGTCGCCATGACCTTCTCTGCGGTGGGCGTTGCTCTTGTTTTTGTCAAGGGCGAGATTTCGGCAGACGGTAAGGCAGAATGCCTCCATAGAGTCTATCTCTTCCCAGTGTTCCCTTCGGTTCCACACCTTTATCATCGTTTCCTGCACGACATCCTCAGCCTCCGCGTTATTGAGAGTAATGCGTAGGGCTAGCCGGTAAAGCTGGTTCTTCAGCGGCAGGATGTCGTCTTGGAAAGTGATTTTTTTCATACTCTCTAACTTGATGACGAGTAGTGTTGGGGAAATGTTACAGGGTGTGAGGTTAAAAAACGTTAAGTGCCTGCGGCAAGAGTCGCAAGCACATTAACTGTTATGTATGTTCAGCATTTTTCTTGTTGGAAAAGTGCCGTAGTGATTTAGTTGACTATAACGGTTCCTGACTCCGTGCCAAGTGCGTCAGCCTTTGTAATGACGACCTTCTCGACTCCGGCCTTGATAGCGTCGAGTGAGTTTTCAATTTTTGGCAACATGCCACCACTGATAGTTCCGTCAGCGACGTAAGTATGGAAGAGTTCGTTGTTGATTACGGGAATCACGCTTTCGTCGTCGTCTGGATTTGCCAGCACACCTTTCTTCTCAAAGCAGAAGGTGAGTGTCACGTCGTAGTGCTTTGCAAGCGCCTTGGCGGTTTCCGAAGCGATGGTGTCGGCGTTGGTGTTAAGAATGTCGCCATGTCCGTCATGCGTCAGTGGAGCCATCACCGGCACCACGCCAGCTTCAATAAGTGTGTGCAGCATGTCACCGTCGGCTTTGTCCACGTCGCCTACGAAGCCGTAGTCGATGCCATCCTTTACCGGTCGCTTGTGTGAGTGTATGACATCCATGTCAGCTCCAGTCAGTCCCAGTGCGTTGACTCCCTCGGCCTGTAGCCGAGCCACGACGTTCTTGTTGACGAGTCCTCCATATACCATGGTCACCACTTCGAGCATTTCCTTGTCGGTGACACGTCGCCCGTTGACCATTTGTGTCTCAATGCCGAGTTGTGCCGCCACCTTTGTTGCGCGACGTCCTCCTCCATGGACCAGTACTTTTCTCCCCTCGATGGCCGAGAAGTCTTTGAGCAGCCTGTCGAGCTGATGTTCGTCCTCCACGACAGCGCCCCCGACCTTTATCACGTTAATTTTTTCCATTATTCCAAATATGTGTATCCGTAAAGTCCCGAGCGGTAGTTAGACAGGAATTCCTTTCCTTCCTCAAGTGTAATCTTTCCCTCCTTGACGCTTTTTGTCACCCACACTTCGAGTTGTCTTACAAGTTTGCGCGGATTGTACTGTACATAGTCAAGTACCTCAGCCACTGTTTCTCCGTCGATAATCTGGTCGATGTGATATGAACCGTCCTTGACGCTGATGTGCACGGCGGTGGTGTCTCCAAAGAGGTTGTGCATATCACCGAGTATTTCCTGATAAGCTCCGACGAGGAACACGCCGAGATAGTACGTCTCGTTTTTCTTTATCGAGTGTACAGGAAGGATGTGAGAGTTGTTGCGGTTAGTGACGAAGTTTGCAATTTTTCCGTCACTGTCACAAGTGATGTCCTGAAGGGTTGCACTTCGTGTCGGCCGTTCGTTGAGACGCTGTATTGGCACGATGGGGAACAGCTGGTCGATAGCCCACGAGTCAGGTAGTGACTGGAAGAGCGAGAAGTTGCAGAAATACTTGTCGGCAAGCAGTTTGTCGAGGTTCATGAGTTCCTCCGGTGTATGTTTGAGGTGCTTTGCAAGGATGTTTATTTCGTGGCACACGCTCCAGTACATGCTTTCGATTTCCGCGCGTGTCTTGAGGTCAACAAGTCCGTGTGTGAAAAGGTCGAGACACTCTTCCCTTATCTGTTCCGCGTCATGCCAGTCCTCGAGCATTGACCTTGGATTGAGGTTGTCCCAGATGTCGTATAGGTCTTTGACAAGCTGGTGGCTTTCCGTGTCAGGCTCATATTCTTCAGGCATTTCCGGCAGTGACGCTGTCTCAAGCACATCGATGACGAGCACAGAGTGGTGTGCCGTCAGCGACCTTCCGCTTTCCGTTATGATGTTAGGATGCGGGAAGCCGTTTTTGTCGGCTGCATCGACGAATGTGTAGATACAGTCGTTGACATACTCCTGTATTGAGTAGTTGACAGAGCTTTCGCTACTTGGCGACCTTGTTCCGTCGTAGTCAACTCCCAGTCCTCCTCCGCAATCGACGAAATCGACATTGTATCCCATTTTGTGCAGTTGGATGTAGAACATCGAGGCTTCTCTCAGAGCAGCTTGTATGCGTCTGATTTTTGTTATCTGGCTTCCTATATGGAAGTGTATAAGCCTCAGGCAGTCCCGCATTCCTTTTTTGTCGAGCATGTCAAGGGCTTCGAGCAGTTCGCTACTTGTAAGTCCGAACTTGCTTGCGTCACCTCCGCTCTCTTCCCATTTTCCGCTTCCTGATGATGCCAGTTTTATTCTTATGCCGAGGTTTGGCTTCACGTTGAGTTTCTTTGCCTCTCTTGCAATGAGTTCAAGTTCGTTTGGTTTCTCTACGACGATGAACACCCTTTTCCCCATTTTTTGGGCGAGCAGTGCAAGTTCGATGTAGCTTTGGTCCTTATATCCGTTACAGATGATGAGTGAGTCGCTTTGGCATTGTACCGCGATCACTGCGTGCAGCTCGGGTTTTGAACCGGCTTCGAGTCCGAGGTTGAATTTTCTTCCGTGGCTTATTATTTCCTCGACGACGGGCTGCATCTGGTTGGTCTTTATAGGATAGATGATAAAATTTTCACCTTTGAAGTTATACTCAGCCGCAGCTTTCCTGAAGCAGCTACTGGTTTTCTCGATACGGTTGTCGAGTATGTCAGGAAACCTCAGCAGGACAGGAGGCGTGACATCTCTCAGCGCCAGTTCGTCCATCACTTCGCGCAAGTCTATTTGCGTGTCGTTCTTACATGGTGTGACGAAGACATCGCCGTTGTCGTTGATGCCAAAGTAGGAAGTACCCCAACCGTTAATGTTGTATAGCTCCCTTGAGTCTTCAATAGTCCATTTTTTCATTCTATTCCCAATAGTTCTTTAGCTTTTATTACTGATATTTTAATTTTCTCATAATTGTCCATAAGGCTCACGTCGAGAGTGTATTTTGCCTTTGTGTAAAACGGTTCCCTTTTTTGCAGTTGTTCATGTATGAAAGCCAGCAGTTCGTCATGGTTTTTCCCTTTTATCAGCGGCCGTTCGGTTTTGCCCATCATCAAGTGTTTGTAGAGCACTTCGGGCTTTGCCTTAAGGTAGATGACTTCAGCCTGACTGTTCATGTATTCCATATTGTCGAAGAAGCATGGGGTTCCTCCTCCGCAGCTGATGAGCACGTCTTCAAATTCCGCCACTTCGTGCAGCATGTTTCGCTCAATGACGCGGAATCCCTCTTCGCCTTTTTCGGCGAAGATCTGCGACACTTTTTTGTGCATTCGTGTTTCTATGTACCAGTCGAGGTCATAGAACTTCAGGTTGAGGGCCTGTGCCAGCTTCTTGCCGACAGTTGTCTTGCCGGCGCCCATGTATCCGATGAGGATTATTCTTTTCATTCTTATTTCTTTTTCCCCGGGGTATTGTTCACGATGTCCATACATTCCTCGTAGGAAAGGTCTGCAGCCCTCTCGTGCAAGTTCTTTGCCAGGCGATAGTTTTTGCCGTCGTAAGCGATGTATGGCCCATAGCGGCCGTTGAGGACTTCGAGTTTGGGGTCTTCGTCAAACTTCTTCAGGTGTCGCTGCACCTCTTCTGTTCTCTTTCCTTCGATTAGCTTTATGGCTTCCTGCAATGTAAAGGTCATAGGGTCGGCTCCCTTTGGCAGCGACACGTACTTTTTCTTGTGAAGGACATACGGTCCGAAACGTCCTGCCCCAATGGTCACTGTCTGTCCCTCAAACTCTCCCACGGTCCTTGGCAGCTTGAACAGTTCCATTGCCTCTTCCATTGTGACAGTTTCCATGCTCAGCGATGAGGGCAGTTGGGCGAACTGCGGTTTTTCCACGTCGTCGGCGGTGCCGATTTGTATGATAGGCCCAAAGCGTCCAATCTTGACAAACACCGGTTTCCCGGTTTTCGGGTCTTTGCCGAGTTCCCGTTCTCCGGCTTTGTGTTCAGCCCTGATGTTCATTGTCTTCTCCACTTCAGGCTCAAAGTCGTTGTAGAAATCCTTCATCATGTCGGTCCACTTTTCCGAACCTTCGGCAATTTCGTCGAATTTTTGCTCCACCTTGGCAGTGAAGTTATAGTCCATGATTCCGGGGAAGTATTGCATGAGGAACTCGTTGACCACGATACCTATGTCCGTAGGCAGCAGTTTCCCCTTGTCGCTTCCCGCCATCTCCGTGCGTGTTGTTTGTACTATCTGCTTTCCTCTTAGCGTGTCGATGGTGTAGCTTCTCTCTTCACCTTTCTTGTCGCCTTTGTGTACATACTCTCTCTGTTGTATTGTACTGATGGTCGGCGCATAAGTGGAAGGGCGTCCTATACCGAGTTCCTCGAGTTTGTGTACGAGGCTTGCCTCGTTGTATCTCATCGGGCACTGTGTGAAGCGTTGGATGGCAGCTATTTCTCGTCGTGCCAGTTTTTCTCCTTCTGTCATCGGTGGCAGCAGTCTCATGCCGTCCTCCTCATGCTGCTCGTCGTCGTCGGTTGACTCGTGATAGACCTTCATGAATCCGTCGAATTTCACTACTTCCCCGCTTGCCACGAACTGTTCTTCTGAATCGCTGACGCTTATGTTGACTGTTGTTTTCTCTATTTCGGCATCCGCCATCTGGCATGCTGCCGTGCGCTTCCATATGAGTTCGTAGAGCCTTTTTTCCTGTACGCTGCCTTCTATGGCAGGTTTTGACATGTCAGTAGGACGTATTGCCTCGTGGGCTTCCTGCGCGCCTTTCGCCTGTGTGTGGAACTGTCTTGTCTTGCTGTACTGTTCGCCCCAGTTCCTGACAATTTCCTCTTTGCTTGCCTTGATACATAGCGTGGAGAGGTTCACGGAGTCTGTACGCATGTAGGTGATGCGTCCGTTTTCATAAAGGTGCTGTGCCACCATCATTGTCTGCGACACGGTAAAGCCAAGTTTTCTTGCGGCTTCCTGCTGGAGTGTTGATGTTGTGAATGGCGGTGCCGGCGAGCGGTGGAGCGGTTTCTTGCTTATTGACTCGATGGTAAATTCTGCCTTCTCGCACTTGTCGAGGAAGCTGATGACCTCGTCGTGTGTTTTGAATCGTGTTGGCACTTCCGCTTTCACTTCCGACTGCGAACCGTCGTCGTTTGTGATGGCGAATGTCCCATAGACTCTGTAGAAGGTCTCGCTTTTGAAGTTCTTTATCTCTTTCTCCCTTTCCACGATGAGCCTTACCGCGACGCTCTGCACACGTCCTGCTGAGAGCGACGGTTTAACCTTTCTCCACAGCACGGGTGAAAGTTTGAATCCCACGAGCCTGTCGAGCACCCTTCGTGCCTGCTGAGCGTTGACGAGGTTCATGTCGATGTGCCTTGGTTTTTCTATAGCCTCAAGTATTGCGGGTTTGGTTATTTCGTGAAAAACTATTCTGTTAGTCTTTTTCTCATCGAGTCCGAGCACTTCACAAAGGTGCCACGAGATGGCTTCTCCTTCGCGGTCCTCATCGGAAGCGAGCCATACTTTTTCAGCGCTCTTTGCATTTTGCTTCAACTCTTTGACCACCTTTTCCTTTTCTGCGGGTATTTCGTAGTCTGGCGTGAGGGAGTTAATGTCAATGCTCAGTTCTTTTTTCTTCAAGTCGCGTATGTGTCCATAGCTTGACATCACCTTGAAGTCTTCTCCAAGGAATTTTTCTATTGTCTTTGCCTTGGCGGGAGACTCAACAATTACAAGATTTTTCTGCATATTCTATTTTTGTCTTTTATTTCGGCTTGCAAAAGTAAGAAAAAAGTTTTCTTCCACCTTATATATATTGTATTATTTTTGCTTTTTTAAGAATTCCGCCTGATAAAGAGCCTGTCGAACTGACCTCAAGCCGAATTGTTCCGTGTGAATGTCGTCAACAGGCATCCAGAAGCACTCTGAAGCGTCGTCGGCTGCCACGGCTTCTGTGCCGGCTGGTACATGACAAAGGAAGAACATGTCAAGCGTGTGGATGTCGATGCCCGAGTAGCGGTAGATATTTGGTATGCTGAACAAGTAGGTGAACTCCTTCACTTCGATGCCTGTTTCTTCCTTTATTTCCCTTGCCATCCCTTCTTCCGCCGTTTCGTCCATATCGACGAAACCTCCCGGAAGGTCGAGTGTGCCTTTTGCCGGCTCCTTGCCGCGCTTTGTCACAAGCAGTTCGTTGTTGCCGTTGATGATAAATGCCGCAGTGGCTGAACTCGGGTTGGCGTAATATGTGAATCCACAGTTCTCGCACTTTCGACTTTTCTCGTTGTTTATCACGAAATGCTTACTGCCGCACATCGGGCAGTAAGCAAACTTTTCTAATGGATGCATGTTCTGTCGTCTTGTTGTTGTTAATCCCAATTGTCGGTACGGAACGGTACGAGCGGCAGGCCGCCCTGGTTGCCGAAGTTGCCTATCTGGAAGTTCTTGAAACAGTAGCGCACTGCTACCGGCTCTGCCACTTCGGGCGAGCTTACGGCAATACGCTCATTACGCGGGTCGTTGCCTGGAGCCCAGAATTTCACTGCCGTTGCCTTGTGAAACACCTTGTCCTTGCCTGCAATTTCAAAGCCTTCGATGTCCTCCCAACGGTTATAGCCGTTTGACATGTTGTCAAACGAGATGTATGCCTTTCCGTCCTGAAGTATCATGTCCTTGAAGGTCATCGACTCGCAGATGACGCTTTTCATTCCGTAAGTCTTGTTCAGTGCGAGGTAAGCCAGGCGTTCGCCGACCTGTTGTTTCTGTGTAGGATGTATCTGTCCTTTTTCGTATGGGAACACGAGGTCGTTGGTGCATGCCATTCCGCTGTTGGGAATCACCTTAGTTGCGTTGAACTGCTGCTCACGCAGTTTCGCCCCGGAGGTTCCTTCGATGCCGTCACCATAGACGTATGGTGCGATTTGCACGAAATAGAACGGGATGTCGCCTTCCTTGAAGTCGCGGCGCCATTGCTCCACAAGCAGCTTAAGTCGCTCGGTGTATTGCCCCGCGGGGTCGCCCACATTGGAGCAGCCCTGATAGTAGAGAATGCCCTTGACAGTGTAGTTCAGTATGGGGTGGAAGGTGGCGTTGCCCCAAAGGAGCGGATAGTGGAAGTCCCACTGGAAGCGGTCCTTCATGGTTGTCGAGTCAAGGTCTTCCTTGGTGTATTTCTTCAGGTTGTCCTCGTCAATCCAGCTCTCCACTCTCGACCCGCCCTTGTTAGCCTCTATGAGGCCTACTGGCACGTCAAGAGCCTGACGCACTGTCTTGGCGAAGAAATAGCCTGTTGCGCTGAACTCTGCGACCGTTGCCGTACTGCTCACGCGCCACTCCGTCTGCGCGTCGTCCATCGGTTTAGTGCTCATCCTGCTTGGAATCTTTGCCGACCTTATTCCATCGACAGCCCCCAGCACCTCTTTATTATAGTCCACCACCGGACACTGTCCGAATCCCTTCACCGGCATCTCCATGTTGCTTTGTCCTGCGCAAACCCACACCTCACCAGCGAGCACGTTCTTCACGGTAGTCTTCTCTCCGTCGTCGAAAGTAATCTCAAGAGGGGTGAACGACGCTTTGGGCGACTGCACGCTCACGAGCCACTTTCCGTCCTTGCCAGTAGTAGCGACAGTTTTGTCTGCCGACCATGACGTGGTCACCGTGACCTTCTTTCCTGGCTTGTCCCACCCCCACAAACGCACGCTGCTGCTATGTTGTATAACCATTCCGTCGCTCACCAAGTGCGGCAGTCTCACCTTAGCCTGACCGCCAGTGAATGCGACAGCCAAAGCGGCACACAAAATCAATCGTTTATTCATATTTACACAGTTTTTTTAGAATTTTGGTGCAATATTACAAAAAAATATTTATCTTTGCAAGAAATTTATTATAAAAAGCTATGAATAAAGTAAAATCGTTAGTTTCAGCCCTGCTTTTAGCCGTCTCATCTACGGCTTTTGCCCAAAAAGGCACAGAACTTCTTCTATGGCCCGACGGAGCGCCAACCTCCAACGGCGACCCCACCGACACCGCCAAGGTGTTCGTCAGCCTTCCGAAGGCCGACCGTGCCACAGGACGTTGTATAGTCATCTGTCCCGGTGGCGGCTACAGCCATCTTGCCATGAACCATGAAGGCCACGACTGGGCTCCGTTCTTCAACAACATGGGCATTGCCACGGTAGTGCTGAAATACCGCATGCCCCACGGTGTGGCCCAAGTGCCTCTTGAGGATGCCGAGGAGGCGATGCGCCTTGTTCGTCGCAATGCAAGGCAGTGGAACATCGATGCCGACCAAGTGGGCATCATGGGTTCGTCGGCAGGAGGTCATCTTGCCTCCACCGTTGCCACCCGTTCCCGTGGCGACGCCGCCGCCAATTTCCAGATTCTCTTCTATCCTGTCATCACCATGGATCCCGGTTTCACCCACCGTGGCTCCCACGACAACCTTCTCGGCAAGGACGCTAAGAAGAAGAGCGAGCGTGACTACAGCAACGACCTTCAGGTCACCCGTGTCACTCCCCGTGCATTCATCACGTTGAGCGACGACGACCACGCCGTGTTGCCCGCCAACGGTGTCAACTACTATTTCGAGTGCTATCGTCACGACGTGCCTGCCTCCCTCCATGTCTATCCTTCGGGCGGTCACGGCTGGGGCATCCGCACCTCCTTTGCCTATCATCTTGAGATGATGCAGGAACTGCGCACCTGGCTCAACAGCTTTTGAACAAAGTCTCAACTCCCGTCATTCTTTAGCTTGCCATCCATGTTCATTCATTCGGACCGTCAACTTGTTGAACTCCTGCGCCATGATTCGCAAAAGGCTTTTGAAGAGGTGTTCAGGAAATATTCCAAGGAACTCTACGTCTATTCCATGCAATTCACAAAGTCAGCGGAAGAGGCGGAAGAAATCGTGCATGACGCGTTCATCCGTCTGTGGAACAACCGCGACAAGCTACAGGATGTTGACTCCCTTCGCCCTCTTCTGTTCCAGATTTCAAAACGCCAGCTCATCAATGCCTTCAGGGCAAGGGTGAACTCTCCGGTGTTTGAGGAATATGTGGAAGTCAACGATTACCGGCGGTCGGAAGGCGTCTCTTTGTTGGAGTACGAGGAACTGTTAAGGCTTGTTCAGCATAACATCCAGCAGTTGCCCAGACAACAGAGACTCATCGTCGAAAAAGCCAAGTTCGAAGAGTTGTCGCCAATGGAGATTGCAAAGGATATGGGCATTAGCATCCAGACGGTCAGGAACCAGCTCTCGTCTGGTTTGAAGCGTCTGAGGGAACTACTTTCCGATACGATACCTCTTATTATGTTATTATTTATTAAATAGATGTTACGAAGATGTTACATTTGCGTTTCAATAATGTATATATAATAAAATAAAACAAATGAGACAACTAATAAAGAAATATCGTACCGACCGACTTACCTCTCCAGAGTATGGTATGCTGAAACAGCAGCTGGGGGAAATGAGCGACGAAGAACTGGCAAGCCATATCGAGCAGGACTGGATGGATAGCGACACTATCGTGACAACAAACGGTTGCCATGAGCTGTCGCAAGTATGGAAAAGGCTGAAGCGCGAAACCGGAAGGCGTCACTCCTACTCCGTTTTCCGTTCCGTCATGAAATACGCTGCCATACTTGCCATTCCACTGCTTACATTCGCCACCGTCTATTTTTACATGGAAAGCCAGTCAGGACTTGACGACGAGACCGTCGTCACTACCGGCAAGGGCGAGAAAGCCTCTGTCATGCTTCCCGACGGCACGAAAGTGAAATTGTTCTATGAGTCCCGCCTGAGATATGTCCCACAGTCGTTCTACAAAGACGAGAGGAAGGTTAGTTTTGAAGGTGAGGCACGTTTCATCGTCAAGAGCGACAAGGAGCATCCCTTCGTAATCTCCAACAAACATATCGACGTGACCGTGCTCGGTACACTGTTCAACCTCTCGGCACGCCGCACCGACGACCATGCCGAACTATATCTTGAGGAAGGCAGCGTCAGTCTTCACTCCCCTTCCACTGGCGAGAGAGTAATGCTGGAGCCTCACGACCGCGCGATGGTTGACTATCACACGGGCGCCATCACCGTTGAGCACCTTCGCAGTCATCCCATTTCCATCAGCCATGGCTATCTGACGTTCAACAGCGCGCCTCTGTCAAAGGTTATCAACACCATCGAGGCCAATTTCGGCTGCAACATCAATGTCACCGACAAGTCAAATCTCACAAAAACTTTCTCCGGCACCATTCCAGCCACCAACATAGGGGAAGCCCTTGAGGTACTGTCACTTTCGTTTGAAATCAATGTCATCCGCGTGGGCAGCACTTACACTCTTCACTAAAAAAAATATCCGTTCCCGATAGTATATTGTCCTGTAATTGTTGTATATAATGGTAGAGAGATTTATTGACACCATTTATTAATCACAAAAAACAACAACAAATGGACAGAAACAAAAACAAGAAGCATCTCATCGTGCTGCTGCTCATGGCAGTGTTTTGTTGCGGTAATGTCTATGCCCAACACAAACCGACGGTGACTGTTCAAGTGAAAAACGCCACATTGAAGCGACTGTTCACAGTCATCGAAAGTCAGTCAAACTACCATTTCTCCTATCGGGATGAAATTATCGACGCGAGAAAAGACATCACCATCGACATGAAAAAAGTGACGGTGGATAATGTCCTCGACAAGGCGTTTGAAAAAAGAGACCTCGCCTACAGGGTCGTTTCCGACAAGTCGATAGTGGTCTTTGAGAAAGGTGCCGAAGAAAAGGCTACCGAAACAAGACTTGCCACTAAGAGAAGAATCACAGGACGCGTGATGGACAATGCCGGCGAACCTATCATCGGAGCCAGCGTAATGGTGAAAGGGACAGGAAGCGGTTCAGTGACCGACATCGACGGATGCTTCAACCTCCTTACCGACAAGCGCCGGGCGACTCTTAGCGTCTCCTACATTGGATTCGTTTCACAGGACGTGGTTTCCGAAGGCAACAAGGAGCTGAACATCATGCTTAAACCTAACGAACAACTACTTGAAGAAGTCGTGGTTACCGGTTATGGCACTTACAAGAAGTCGGCATACGCCGGTTCCGCCTCTACAGTAAAGACAAGCCAGCTCAAGGACGTTCCCGCTGTTTCCTTCTCCGGACTACTGCAAGGTGCGGCTCCAGGCATACAAATCAGTTCGTCATCAGGCCAGCCTGGCGCCGCCACATCTATCAACATCCGTGGCATGGGCTCGTTCAATGCCTCAAACTCTCCCCTCTACGTCATTGACGGTGTTCCTACCATGTCGGGCAATGTCTCGACACTTGACACCGATGCCGGTCTCGACATCATGAGCACCATCAACACCTCTGACATCGAGAACATCACCGTCATCAAGGACGCTGCCGCCGCATCGCTCTACGGCTCGCGTGCCGCCAATGGCGTCATCCTCATCACCACGAAGAAAGGAAAGGTGGGAAAACCGTCAGTGTCGCTCAAGTCCGACTGGGGCTTCTCTGACTTCGCCATGGACTACCGCCCGATCATGAGCGGCGAGGAACGCAGGGAGTATATCTACAACGGACTGAAGGCCGGACAGATCCTGCATAACGGTGCAACAGAAGAAGAGGCAACGAAACATGCCGACGAAACCATCGACGACTACGCTCCCATCCCATGGTGCGGATATATCGATTGGGACGACATCCTCTTCAAGAAAGGAAGCCACCAGAACTACGAGGCGTCAGTGTCAGGAGGCACCGAAAGGTTCAAGTACTACACCTCACTTGCCTACATGAACCAGGAAGGCATCACAGCCAATTCGGGGCTCGAGCGCGTCAGCGGAAGGGTTAACGCCGAATACAAAGCCACCAACCGCCTTACCCTGGGCGCCAACATGCTGTTCTCAAAAGTCAACCAAGACGTCTATAGCGAGGGTACAAGCTACACCTCTCCCTTCTATAGCTCAAGGAACTGCGTCGTTCCCTCCGACCCCGTTTATAACGAGGACGGCTCGTGGAACCGTGACTTCATACGCAACGACGACCGCAACCCTTTGCTCTCACAGACCTACGACTCCCGCCGAGAATACATAACCCGCTACTTCAACACCATCTACGGCGAGTATGAGTTCATACCCAACCTTAAGCTCAAGTCAACACTGAGCTACGACTACAACATCAACAAGGGCGAGAGCTGGAACGACCCGCGCACCTCCAACGGCGACGATGTCAACGGCGAGATGTACAAGAACATCTACGAACGAAGCAAGCTCGTATGGGCTAACCAACTGTCGTATGTGACTACCATTGCCGACGACCACCATCTCGACCTGCTTGCAGGCTACGAGATTGACGACCAGTACCGCGACTACGTCAGCGGCGACCGCATGAACTTCGCCACTTACAACAAGCCTTCGCTCAGCAACGGGGCAACCGTTGGCGACGCCGGAGGCTCAAGCACCCGCACCCGCCTGGTGTCGTATCTGACCCGCGTGAACTACGACTACAAGAACCGCTACTATCTCGGCGGCAGTTTCCGTACCGACGGCAGCTCCCGACTGGCTTCCGGCAACCGCTGGGGCAAGTTCTGGTCAGTGTCAGCGGCATGGCGAATGATGGAGGAAGACTTCATGAAGCCCCTCAGCGGATGGCTCACCGACCTTAAACTCCGCGCATCTTACGGTGTCAACGGCACCCTGCCCTCCGACTATTTCGGCTATTACGGCCTGCTCGACGTTTCCGAGAGCTACATTGGCGACCCAGCCTTCACTCTCGCGCAGATTGCCAACGACAAACTGTCCTGGGAAACCAACCACAACCTCAACATCGGAGTTGACTTCAGCCTCTGGAACAGAATCAATGTGACCGTGGAATACTACACCCGACGCACCAAGGACCTGCTCATGGACTACCCCATCTCCATGACCACCGGCTTCGGCAGCTACCTTCTCAACATCGGCGAAGTCAAGAACCAGGGTGTGGAACTCGAAATCACTTCACGCAACATCGAGACCAAGGACTTCAGCTGGACCACTACGTTCAACCTCTCACACAACAAAAACAAGATTGTAACCCTCGACGGCACACAGACGGAAATCATCAGCGGTTCGCAGATTCACAAGGTCGGCAGTTCATACCGGACATTCTACCTCATCGAGTTCGCAGGCATCAATCCTGAAAACGGCAGTCCACAGTTCTATACCAACACCAAGGACGCCAACGGCAACTACGTGAAAGAAGTGACAGAAAATGCCGACGAGGCTAACCGCATACCTACGAAGCATGCCGAGCCAAACTTCACCGGAGGTCTCGTCAACTCACTGCGATACAAGTGGTTCGACCTCAACTTCACCTTCTCCTACCAGTTCGGCGGCTACTCCTACGACAACTGGGCACAGAAGACCGAGCACGGAGGCAACGACCTTGAGGCAAACATTCCAGCCTACTATAAGAACTCTTGGAAACAGCCCGGCGACATCACCGACTATGAACTCTTCGTCGAGGAACCCGACTACCCGATGAGCAGCTACGCCACCACTCGCCGTCTCCACAGCAGCGACTTCATCCGCCTGAAGAACCTCACCTTCGGCTTCACCCTTCCCAAGGAGTGGACTTCACGTCTCGGCCTCGACTACGTGCGTCTCTACGCTTCCGGCAACAACCTCTGGACATGGGCACGCTACGACCAGTACGACCCCGAGGCAGTCAGCGCCGGTTCCGCCATCTGGGGCACACCACCCCTGAAGACCATGACCTTCGGCATCAACATCAATTTCTAATCCCCACGTCTTAAACATTTAGGAAATCATGAAAATATTATCATCATATATCATCATCGGCACCATGGCATTGTCGGCAGCCTCTTGCTCCGACAACTGGCTCGACATGGAACCGTCAACAGCCGTTGAGACCGATAAGTCCATCAACATCTTATCCGACGTCAACATAACGCTCAACGGCATCTACACCACCATGCAGAACGCGTACGCCTACTCCGGACGACTCGTCTATTACGGCGACGCATGCGGCGACGACATGATGGCTTACAGCTCAACCAAGCGCACGGGCAACTACTACACGTTCAACTTCACCAAAGACACGTCGCCTTCGTCCTTCTGGGCTTATCCCTACGAGATGATCGGACTGTGCAATATCATACTCTCGAAGATTGACAACGTGGAAACCAAGGACACCGAACTGCGTGACTACTACAAGGGACAGGCTCTTGCCCTCAGGGCGATGCTGCTCTTCGACCTTACGAAATTCTACGGCTACCCTTACAAGAAGGACAACGGAGCGTCGCTCGGAGTGCCCATCGTCACTACCGTCCTCGACAAGGAAGCAAAACCTAAGCGCAACACCGTCGCAGAGTGTTACACGCAGGTAATCACCGACCTCAAGGCAGCCATCGCCGCCATGGACAACGACGAGGGAAAGGCATTCCACAAAGGACGCATCAACCTCTTTGGAGCACAGACACTGCTCAGCCGAGTCTATCTCTACCATGGCGACGACGCCGAAGCCCTCAACGTTGCATCACAGGCCATCAAGGGAGCCGAAGCCGAAGGCTACAAGCTCTGGACAAATGCCGAATATGCCACCGCATGGGGCAACGATGCCAACGACGGCACCAAGGGTGAAGTGCTCTTCGAAGTCGTCAACACCACCGACGACAGCCCCGGCAAGGAGTCGCTCGGCAGACTTCACTCACCCAGTGGCTACAAGGACATCTGTCTCACCACAAGCTTCCACGCCCTGCTCAACAGCGACTCCAAGGACGTGCGCCTCAAGCTACTCGTGTATAGCAGCAAGCGAGCATTCGTCAACAAGTACCAGCCGCAGGACGGAGAGGACATCATGGATGCCAACATTCCTCTCCTGCGTCTCTCCGAGACCTACCTCAACGCCGCCGAGGCTGCAGTGAAGACCGGCGACAACGCCAACGCTGTGAAATATCTTGACGCTATCGTCACACGCGCCAATCCCGGCAACACCGTCAAAGGCACTACGGTCACCCTCGACCGCGTAATGACCGAACGCAGGAAAGAGCTCGTTGGCGAGGGACACCGCTTCTTCGACGCACTCCGCGACGGCGGCATCGTTGACCGTCACGATGTCTCCGGACAGTCAAAGGTAAGCTCCACCAAGCACTACATCACCAAGGCAGAGAAAATGAAGTTCTCATGGGACTACTACAAGTGCGTGCTCGCAGTTCCAAAGGCAGAGATTGACGCCAATGCCAATATGGAGCAAAACCCCGTTTATGCATCATCCATAGAAGAATAATACATGAAAACTATTTTACATCGGTCTCTTTTTTTGATAGTCTGCATGTTGGCTCTTGCCAACGTGCAGGCTTCTCTTCATGAAGACAAACAGCAGCTCACAGCCGACGGACCGTACATCATCCACTCCATCGACGGCAGCACAAGGGTCGTGGAGGTTGATGTCGAGGGAAACATCCGCGACACTACCTATGCCACCCTACCCGACGACTACTCCTTCGAGGTTGTCTCCCACGACGGACGCCACCGTTTCACCGTCAGCCTTCACCACGTGGAGCGTCCACAATGGCAATACGAGATGAGCGGGAAAGTGTTCGTCATGTCCGACCCACACGGCGACCTCGACTGTGTCATAAGCCTCTTGAGGGGCAATGGCATCATCGACGGCAACTACCGATGGACTTACGGCACTAACAGACTCGTCGTCATAGGCGACGTGATGGACCGCGGGAAAGACGCCACGCAGATATTCTGGCTTCTCTACAAATTGGAGAAGGAAGCCGAGGAGGCGGGCGGCTCGCTACACTTCCTTCTCGGCAACCATGAGCCAATGGTGCTCATGAACGACCTCCGCTATACAAAGGACAAGTACAAGCTACTTGCCGAACGCCTGCTGATGGAATATCCCGACCTCATGTCGCGGGCGTCGGAACTCGGACACTGGATTGCCACGCGCAACACCATGGAGACCATAGGACGTAACCTCTTTGTACATGCCGGCATCAGTCGCGACCTCCTCGACCTCAACCTCTCCATACCCACTGTCAACGAGCAGATGAGCCACGGCCTTTGGCTCAACAAGTCACAACGGCGTGCCGACTGTCCGCTCACGTGGTTTCTCTTCTCATCGCAGGGACCGATATGGTATCGTGGCATGGTCCGCAACGACGACCGCTATCGTCCCATATCACCTGACACGCTCTCAATGGTACTCCGCCGTTACGACGTTGACCACGTCATCGTAGGCCACACCATCTTCGACGAAGTGACCGCCTTCCATTCCGGCAAGGTCATAGCCGTGAATGTCGATAACAGGAAGAACCGAAAGAAAAAGAAAAGCCGTGCCCTCCTCATTGAGAACACTACCTACTGCTACGTTAACGACGAAGCAAAGCCTATTCACGCTTCACGATAAGGATGAAACACCTTAAGCGTCAATGCACATGAGAAACACACGCACTAACGCTTAAATAGCCCCCTCTAAGAGGACTATATGGTCTTCTTGCGGTCAAAATTTCGAGGTAAGACGGCGACGACATCGGCATCTCATGACAATGGAGAAAGACGGATTGTATTGAAAAATCAAGACAACCATATAATAAAGACAAAGTAATTTATTTTCACAAAAGATAAACTTCGTCCATACAAAAAGTAAACTTTCCGGGGAAAAGACAGAAAGCCGTAGCAAAACGGTAGAACCAACCGGTTACCCTGGTTACCCCGGTTACCTCGGTTACCCGCTATGTTTCTGTATTTAGAGAATAGTAGATTAATAATATATATATTATTAATCTACTATATATATCCGACCCTAAAAAAACAAAAACACGTGGGGTAACCGCGGTAACCGGGATAACCGGGTAACCCATACAAAATCCCACCCTCGGGAGGCAAAAATTTTTTCCTCCCGATGCAGCAAAACCACAGCCTCCGGTTACCGCGGTTACCCGGGTTACCCCGCGTGTTTTTATTATGCGCAATGCCGAAAAATCCAAAATCCCGGACAGCCTTGCTCACTATTGCGGACAACTATTGCAGAAACGAGGAAAAAGCAGTAACTTTGCAGCGTGAGAATTGTTACTACTGATTGTTTCATCAAATTAACCTTTTTACGACTATGAGTATCAAATTGAAAGCTATGAGTACAGAAACGAAAAAGAACACCTGGAAGCTGACAATTCAGCTCATCGTGTCGATAGCCACGGCTATTGCTACCACTCTTGGCGTTACGAGCTGCATGGGAGCCAACGTCTATTTCTAACAGAGTGCCCACGTGAACATGTGACAACACATAGAGTTGCGAGGCGTTAGGCAGGAACAAAAAAAAGCCCTCGTCGTCACGACGAGGGTTTTCTACCTAAAATAACTAACCTTAAATCACTAACTTTTCTGCTTACCAAAAAATCTAAACCAATGTAACCTATTGTTAATAACAAACTAAAATCGCCCGTCGATTGGGCTTTTACCAAATTGCTAATTGTATGTTAACGTAACCTTTTTATTCCTTTTTGTGGATGCAAAGTTAAATAATTTAGAGGAAAACGAGGGGTAATTATAGTGAAAAATTGGGTACGAAATGACAAATCCACCTATTTTGACCGAAAAATACACCTTTTTTTGTATTACAATCTCACTTTTGGTTACGTTTTTCTTGCTTAAACAACAAGTTTTTACTACTTTTGTCGCATGAAAATAGGTGTATTTTGTTCGGCTAACGATAATATCGATGCCATTTTTTTCAAGGAAACGGAGCAGCTGGCTCTGTGGGCGGCACAGAACGGGCACGACATCGTGTGCGGTGGATGCAACATGGGGCTGATGGAATGTGTGGCAAGGACCGCCAAGAAGGCGGGCGGAAGAACGATAGGCATAGTGCCTGTCATAGTGGAAGAGAGAGGAAGGGTGAGCGACTGGATTGACATTCACATCCCCTGCGTTGACCTCAACGACCGGAAGCAGCTGATGATGGAATGGAGCGACGTGTTCGTAGCCCTGCCCGGAGGCATCGGCACGCTCGACGAGCTTTTTTCGGTCGTGGCGATGGCTACCATAGGCTACCACACGAAGCGTGTAGTGCTCTACAACATCAACGGCAGCTGGGACTCTCTGGTGGCAATGCTTGACGACCTGAAGGCAAAAGGAATGGTAAGGGGCGACTGGAAAGAACACATCGCAGTGGCAGCAACGTTGGAGGAAGTGGTGTTAAATTGCGTTAAATAGACAGTTGTGTCCCCAAAAAACGTAGGTTACTGCTTATTCTTTCTTTATAAAATGTGTAATTTTGCACCTTGAAACATAATAATGTGAAGTAAAATGCGAAAAGTAATTGGTATCGGAGAGACTGTGCTCGACATCATTTTCAAGAATGACATGCCGGTGAATGCAGTGCCGGGAGGCTCGGTGTTCAACGGGCTCATCTCGCTCGCGCGGTCAGGAATAAGCACAACCTTTATCAGCGAGACCGGCAATGACCGCATCGGCGACCGCATAGTCAGTTTTCTCAAGGAAAACGGTGTTGACACCTCCAACGTGTGCCGCCACAAGGAAACCAAGTCACCGCTGTCGTTAGCCTTTCTCAACGACAACAACGACGCCGAGTACGTGTTCTACAAGGACCACCCTCACGACCGCCTCGAGTTCACCTATCCCGAGGTTAACGCCGACGACGTGGTGATGTTCGGTTCGTTCTATGCCGTGAACCCGGTAATCCGTCAGCAGGTATCTGATTTCTTGCAGTATGCGAAAAGCCACGGCGCAATAATATACTACGACGTTAACTTCCGTGCGTCTCACGTCAACGACGTGATCAAGGTGACTCCCAACCTTCTCGAGAACCTGGAGCTTGCCGACATCGTGCGCGGAAGCAACGAGGACTTCATGACGCTCTTCGGTCACAACGACGCCGACAAGGTCTATCGCTCCGACGTCTCGTTCTACTGCCGCAACTTCATCTACACTCAGGGTGCGGGTCCCGTGGAACTGAGGGCTGAGGGCGGCGTATCACGCAGCTATAAAGTTGAGCCCATGGAAACCGTGAGCACAGTGGGCGCCGGCGACAACTTCAATGCGGGCATCGTCTATGGCATGCTCCACGATGGCATCACACGCCGCAGGATTGCCGAGGGACTTAGTGTCGCCGAGTGGGACAAGCTCATCGCCTCCGGCCAGCGCTTTGCCGCCGAGTGCTGCAAAAGTATATACAATTACATACAAGCTGGCGTATGAAATAATTTTACAAACTAATTTTGAAAAGTATTAAGAAACTCCTTAACTTCCAAAAATAGAGCAAAAAGCGAAATAAAAATTACAAATAAATATAACATGCAGGAAATAACAAACAAGATTTATTATGCTGGTGTCAACGACCGCAACAAGAACCTCTTCGAGGGTCTGTGGCCGCTGCCTAACGGAGTGTCATACAACTCTTACGTCATCGACGACGAGAAGGTGTGCCTCATCGACACCGTAGAGGTTGACTTCTTCATCCCCTACATCAAAAATATTCAGGAGATAATCGGTGACCGCAAAATAGACTTCCTCGTGATTAACCACATGGAGCCTGACCACAGCGGTGCCATTGAACTGATAAGGAAATACTACCCGGAAATAACCATCGTGGGCAACAAGAAGACGTTCGCGATGATGAAAGGGTTCTACGGCATCGACACAAACACGCTTGAGGTGAAAAACGGCGACACGCTCGACCTTGGACAACACAAGTTGCAGTTTGTAGCCACACCGATGGTCCACTGGCCGGAAACGATGGTAACACTCGACACCACGTCAAACGTGCTGTTCTCCGGCGACGCCTTCGGCTGCTTCGGAGCACTGAACGGCGGCATCATCGACTCGCAGATTAACTGCGACACGTTCTGGCTGGAAATGGTGCGTTACTATTCCAACATCGTCGGAAAATACGGCACACCGGTGCAGAACGCGCTGAAGAAGCTGCAGGGAGTAAAGCTCGACTACATCTGCTCCACCCACGGGCCGGTGTGGCATGACAATGTCGGGAAGGTAGTGCAGATGTACGACTCAATGTCGAAATACGAGACAGAGCCGGGACTCGTCATCTGCTACGGAACCATGTACGGCAACACGGAGCGTGCAGCCGAAGTGATAGCCCGCGCCGCCTCTGAGGCAGGGGTGAAGAACATCGTCATGTACAATGTCTCCAAGACCCACCACTCCTACATCATACGTGACGTGTTCCGCTACAACGCACTCGTCGTTGGCGCGCCGACCTACAATGCAGGTCTGTACCACGAAATGGACGTGCTGCTGGCAGAGCTGTCCAACAAGGACATAAAGAACCACTACCTCGGATGGTTCGGCAGCTACGCATGGGCAAGCAAGGCCGTGTCAAAAATCAAGGAATGGAACGACACCCGACTCCACTTCGAGCCTGTAGGCACTCCCGTGGATATCTGTCAGAGCCTCAACGACGAGACTTACCGCCAGTGTGAGGCTCTGGGCCGCGATATAGCCAAGGCTATACTGGGTAATTAATGAAAAATGAAATACAACACCGCCACACTGCCTAACGGGCTGCGCATCATCCACCTGCCTTCCACCTCACCTGTGGTTTATTGCGGATTCGGCATCAACGCCGGTACGCGCAATGAGCTGCAGGGAGAAGAAGGTGTGGCACATTTCTGCGAGCACACTACGTTCAAAGGAACGGAACACCGGCGGGCGTGGCACATACTCAACTGCCTTGAAAGCGTAGGCGGCGACCTCAACGCCTTCACCAACAAGGAGGACACGGTGTATTATGCCGCCATACTCAAGGAACACGCCCCCAAGGCAATCGACCTCCTCTCGGACATCGTGTTCCACAGCCGTTACCCTCAAAGTGAAATCGACAAGGAGATAGCCGTCATCTGCGACGAAATAGAAAGCTATAACGACTCACCGGCGGAACTGATCTACGACCTCTTCGAGAACCTCATATTCAACGGCCATCCACTCGGACACAACATTCTCGGCGAGGCGAGCCAGCTGCGCACATACACTACAGAGACCGCCCTGGCATTCACCTCGCGCTACTACAAGCCCCAGAACGCCGTGTTCTTCGCTTACGGCGACATTGACTTCAAGCGTCTCGTAAGCCTTCTCAAACGCACGACAAAGGATTTCCCGCCGTCACAGCCTGTCGTCGGCGACTCCCACGTGGCGGTCACCCTGCCACCATACGCGGCACAGGAGAAAACCATCGAAAAGGGAACCCATCAGGCTCACGTCATGATTGGCAACCGTGCCTACAGCGTGCATGACGAGCGACGGATGGCACTGTACCTTCTGAACAATATACTTGGAGGTCCAGGCATGAACGCACGCCTGAACCTCTCGTTGCGCGAACGCCACGGACTGGTATATACCGTGGAAAGCACGATGGTCAGCTATTGCGACACGGGAATGTGGTGTGTCTATTTCGGATGCGACCCGCACGACGTGAACCGCTGCCGCCGCCTTGTCGCGAAGGAACTCCAGCGCGTGATGACAAAACCGCTTACCACCGCCCAGCTCAATGCTGCCAAACGGCAAATAAAAGGCCAGCTCGGCGTGGCTTGCGACAACCGCGAGAGTTTTGCCCTTGACTTCGGCAAAAGCTTCCTCCACTACGGTTGGGAGAAAGACATCCACAACCTCTTCCTGCGCATCGACGCGCTCACAGCGGAACAGATTCAGCAAGTGGCGCAAGAAATATTCGCCCCTGACCGTCTCACCACTCTCATCATCCGCTGAGACGACAAAGGAAGAGAGAGGCTCAGAAGCTGGGAGGCTCGTTGAAACGCATTCGTGCCCCGGTGACAGGATGGGCAAACTCCAGGTACTCCGCATGGAGATACATCCTCTCGGCACGATGGCCGTAGAGAGGGTCGCCCTTGATGGGAGACGCAAGTCCCTCAAAGGAGGCGCAGTGTACGCGCAACTGATGGGTGCGTCCGGTATGCGGCACCAAGGAAAGAAGTACCTCGCCGGAACCAAGGTCAGAGGGTTGCGGAGTGACGACACTCCACTCGGTAATAGCCCGCTTGCCATAGTCATAGTCAATCATTTGCCGCGGGCGGTCGTAAGGGTCGGGAATCAACGGCAGGTCGATGACTCCATGGTCGCCACAGCGCAGCGTGATGCCCACGACAGGCTCTACAATTGCCACATAACGCTTTTTCACCGTGCGGTTGAAGAACTGTCGCTGAAGACTATGATGGGCATCTACGGTCAGCGGCACTACAAGCAGCCCCGAGGTGTCCATGTCAAGGCGATGGACAATCTTTGGAGTATAGCCCCGTTCGACGAGATATGTGAACACCGAGCGCTTGTCGTTCTTTCCTGGCACGGAAAGCATACCCGCGGGCTTTACCACGACAAGCAGATCGGAGTCCTCGTAGATTATCCGCAGTTCGCGGCTCCGGTCGTTCTTTTTGGCAGTAAGGTCAACATCGACACCTTCAAGCATGAACGTCAGGATGGGCAGACATTTACCGCGGCAGGAAGGATAGAACGCCAGGTGATGGCGTATCACGTTCTTTGGAGAGGTGCCCCACCAGAACTCAGCCATCGCCATCGGGCGCATGCCATTGGCATAGGCATACTGGAGCAGCTTCGGCGCACAACACTCGCCGGAGCCTGAAGGCGGCATTCCCATGGGCGTAAACCTAAATATATCGATAAGGTCGCGCCGTTCGCCACGGGCATTGAGCATAACGAAATGGCGGAAGAGCCACGTCTGCAGTTCTTCCGACATTTGCTGACGCTTTAGCTTAAGACGTTCAATCTCGGTTTCATACGTGGAGACCTCGTCGTTGAGAGCAGCAAGGAGATTTCGCCATTTCTGCTTTATCCTTACGAGTTCAGCCTTCATGAACTGGCTTTCCCTTATGAGTTCCTCCTCCGACCTCTGCTCACATCCTTCGGCACGCATGATGTCGCGCTGCCGTTTTGCCTCTGCCATCTGTTGCTTATAGTCGTCGACCTCACGTACGGAGTCGTAGTGTGCCTGGTGAATGGCGTCCTTCAGCCGGCATCGCTCGGGATTGTTTTCAATATCGGCTATCAGCAGTCCAATGTCACTGATTTCCCTTTCGTGCTGCTTGAAGTAGCCATCGGGCTGCAGATAGTCAAACACGGCAGGCACGAACCAGTCGGCATCGCTGTCCTCAACGTCTATTTGTCCTGAAAAGGCTGCGAGATAGCCTGTCTCGCCTTCATGCTCGACGACGAGCACTCCAAGCATCTTGCCTTCGTTGAGCACGCCTTCGAGCCCTTTCCGGCTTTTGACATAGTCAATGAGAGAGTTGGCAGCGAGCAGGCACAACGGGTGCGGCTCGTAGTCGAACGGGGTGTTAAAATGCTCAGGAGGCGAAGGCAAATGTCCTTCGCCTCCTGGCGTGTATAGTCGATGAAATCTTGTCACTTTACGTATTCAGCGAAATCGGTAAGGTGCATGTCGCCCTTGCGCATGAGCGTGTCGTGGAAGGCGAAAGCTGCAGGAAGGTTGTGATGAGTCTGTCCCCCCTTGGCAATCTTCAGGTAGTCCCATAGCAACTGCTTATAGTCAGGATGGGCGCAATTCTCGATGATGCACTGCGCGCGCTGCATTGGGCTCTTTCCGCGAAGGTCGGCAACACCCTGTTCGGTGACGATGATGTTGACGTCGTGTTCGGTATGGTCATGGTGGCTGACCATAGGCACGATGGAGCTGATGGCTCCGCCCTTGGCGACAGAAGGACAGGTGAAGATGCTTATGTAGGCGTTGCGCTCGAAGTCGCCCGAACCGCCGATACCGTTCATCATCTTTGTGCCGCTGATATGCGTGGAGTTGGCGTTGCCGTAAATGTCGCACTCAAGGGCGGTGTTGATGGCGATGACTCCAAGTCGGCGAATCACCTCGGGAGAGTTGGAGATTTCGCTCTGTCGGAGCGTGAGATGATTCTTGAAATAGTCGATGTTGTCATAAACCTTCAAAAGGCTCGGGTTGGTGACAGTGAGCGAGCAAGCCGACGCGTCCTTCACACGGCCATTGAGCATCATGTCAACCACTGCATCCTGAAGCACCTCGGTGTAGATGTTGAAGTCGGGAATGTTCTTGTCCATACTCAATGCGGCGAGTATGGCGTTGGCAGTGGTGCCCACACCGCTCTGCAATGGAAGGAACGAAGGCGGGATGATGCCGCGCTTCATGTCGGCAGCGAGGAACTCAGCAACGTTGTTTCCTATCTGAGTCGTTATCGGGTCGAGGTCCTTGAAGGCACGTGCCTCGTCAGGAATGTTACATTCCACCACGCCTACAATCTTTGAAGCGTCGATTTCGACGTATGGCTTTCCTATGCGGTCGTCTACCTTTGTGATTGGTATCCACTCGCGATAAGGAGGATCTTGCAGTTCATACACGTCATGAAGATACTTGGCGTCAGGGCTATGGAACTGGTTGTGTTCAAGGATGACATGCTTTGCCAAACGTGCCGCCGTAGGGCTGATGCCTCCGGCAGAGGTGAGGTAAGCCTTGCATGTCGTCTCGCCTTCCTCGAGGTCACACACTTCGAGAATGGCCCAATCGACCTGTCCCATGAAACCGTAGCGCAACTCCTGTGCCATCTGCGAGAGATGGATGTCGTTGTAGGCAATCTCGCCCATGTTCACATGCTTGCGGAAATCGGAATTGGTGGTGTAAGGTGCGCGATAACGTATCGCCTGTGCATTGGCAAGGTCACCGTCAGTGCTTTGTCCTGTCGATGCTCCGGTAAAGATGCCCACCTGGAATTCTCGGCCTGCCTCGTGTTCTGCGAGCGCAATCTTGGCCAACTCTTTAGTCACTGCCTTTGCTGCACCGGAAGGTGTGAAACCGCTAAGGGCAATGTTCTCTCCGTTCTTGATCAGTGCTGCGGCTTCAGCAGCAGTCATACGTGTATATGCCATTGTATTAAAGTTAAATTTACTGCATTGTTACAAAAAACGATGCAAAATTACTTATTTTCGACTGATTAACAAAATATTTTCACTTTTTTCTATAAAAAAACGAACCTATACATTATTATTCCCGCCGTTACGCTGACGTTCATGGAGTGTTTGGTGCCAAATTGGGGTATTTCAAGGCATCCGTCACAGGCATCGATGACTTCCTGATGGACACCCTTCACTTCGTTGCCAAGCACTACGGCATACTTCTTTCCCCTCTCAGGGAAGAAGGCGTTGAGCTTGGTACTGTTCTCACATTGCTCAACGGCAAGGACCTCGTAGCCAGAGTCCTTCAGTTCGGCGACTGCCTCAAGCGCCGAGTCGTAATGACGCCACTGGACACTGTCCTCCGCTCCGAGGGCAGTCTTATGGATTTCCGTGGCAGGAGGTGTGGCACTGATGCCGCAGAGATACAAAGACTCTATGCGGAAAGCGTCGCCGGTACGGAAGACGCTTCCCACATTATACATCGACCGCACGTCGTCGAGGACGACGACAAGCGGTGTTTTTCCTGCTTCACGAAACTGTTCTACCGTCAGGCGTTGCATCTCGACGGTACGAAGTTTTCTGTTTTGTGCCATTACTCTTCCATCAGCTTGCGATAGCGTCCCTTCTTTATTTCCTCGTTGCCGAGGCGGCGTGCCTTGTTGATTTCGTAGTCAGAGTAGCTGCCCTCGAAATAGAACACCTCGCCATTTCCCTCAAAGGCGAGTATGTGGGTACAGATGCGGTCGAGGAACCAGCGGTCGTGGCTGATGACAACAGCACATCCGGCGAAAGCCTCAAGACCTTCCTCGAGGGCACGCAAGGTGTTGACATCGATGTCGTTGGTCGGTTCGTCGAGAAGGAGCACATTGCCTTCCTGCTTCAGGGCGAGGGCGAGCTGCAAGCGGTTGCGCTCACCGCCAGAGAGAACGCTGCAGAGCTTGCTTTGGTCGGTGCCGGAAAAGTTGAAACGGGAGATGTAAGCGCGGGCGTTAACGTCGCGTCCACCCATGCGTATGGTCTCGTTGCCCTGCGATATCACCTCATAGACGGTTTTCTTCGGGTCGATGTCCTTATGCTGCTGGTCAACATAGGCAAGCTTCACGGTTTCTCCTACCTCGAACGTTCCTCCGTCGGCTTTCTCCAAGCCCATGATAAGCCGGAAGAGTGTGGTCTTGCCGGCTCCGTTAGGTCCGATCACTCCAACGATGCCGTTAGGAGGAAGCATGAAGTTGAGGTCGTTGAAAAGGACTTTTTCGCCAAATGCCTTCTGCACGTGCTGTGCCTCGATGACCTTGTTGCCAAGACGAGGTCCGTTGGGAATGAAAATCTCAAGTTTCTCCTCGCGCTCTTTCTGCTCCTGGTTGAGCATCTGCTCATAACTGTTCAGACGAGCCTTTCCCTTTGCCTGACGTGCCTTCGGCGCCATGCGAACCCATTCAAGCTCGCGCTCGAGAGTCTTGCGGCGTTTCGACGCTGACTTCTCCTCCTGTTCCATGCGCTTCGTCTTCTGGTCAAGCCACGACGAGTAGTTGCCCTTCCAGGGAATGCCTTCGCCGCGGTCGAGCTCGAGAATCCACTCGCTCACGTCGTCGAGGAAGTAACGGTCGTGAGTTACGGCGATGACCGTTCCCTCGTATTGTTGAAGGTGTTGCTCAAGCCAGTCGATGCTTTCGGCGTCAAGGTGGTTGGTTGGCTCGTCGAGCAGGAGCACGTCAGGCTTCTGGAGAAGAAGGCGGCAGAGTGCCACGCGGCGACGTTCACCTCCGGAGAGATTGGTCACCGCCCAGTCGCCGGGAGGGCAACGCAGTGCGTCCATGGCCCGTTCGAGCTTCGAGTCGATGTTCCATGCGTCTGTAGCGTCGATGATGTCCTGCACCTCAGCCTGTCGCTGCATCAGTTTGTACATCTTGTCCGGATCGCCATAATACTCCTCAAGTCCGAACTTCTGGTTGATGTCCTCATATTCCGCGAGGGCGTCATAGATATGCTGCACGCCTTCCATGACGTTTTCCTTTACGGTCTTGGTCTCGTCGAGAGGCGGGTCCTGCGGTAGATAGCCTACGGAATAGCCTGGACTCCAAACGACTTCACCTTGTGTAGGTTGTTCGAGTCCTGCAATGATTTTCATCAATGTCGATTTACCGGCACCATTAAGACCGATGATGCCGATTTTTGCTCCATAGAAGAACGAAAGGTATATGTTCTTCAGGATTTGCTTCTGGTTCTGTGGGATGATTTTCGACACTCCCACCATTGAAAAGATAACTTTCTTGTCGTCAACTGTTGCCATATTATTTATTTTATTATTACAACCCAAATTTCCCGCTGACATGGAGCAACGACAGGAAATAGACCATTCCTTCATAGTAGCGGTACTTGCCAGTCGGCAGCTTTGCGTCCCAAAGTCCCTGCACCAGCTCACGGGCAAGAGCCTGATGCTCCTTCGTTGAGTTTGCCAAGGCAAAGGCTCCCACGGCATTAGCTCCTGCCATCCCCTTTGAATAATCGCCAAAGGCTTTCTTCCCGTCAAGGGAGAAATGACCATGCCGGTAGCCGTCGTTTCTCATCGTGGTGAGCAATCGTGCCATCACCTCCGTCTGGCGCCGTTTGTCCTTGCCGGTGAGATAATAGTCCATTCCTACGTTCATGGCGCACCTGATGGCATCGTACATATATATTGAGGTGTCGTAGGCTGCATGAGGCCATCTGTAAGCCGTGCCGTCGTAGTTGCTATAGTCAGGATAGAGACCTGTGACAGGGTCGGCGGAGGCTATAAGATGCTCGCGCGCTGCCTTAGCAGCCTTTTTCCAGAACTTGCGGTCCTTGTCAGCCACCTTTGCCCAATAATCGAGGAAGGCGGGCAGCTGATAGGAGGGATCGGTAAACGAATGTCCGGCGCGGTCGGGCACGAAAGTGATGAGACCGTTGTCACGGTTATAGAGGTTATAAACCCCTGTCAACTCTCCGTCGTTGTCCATGGTGCGCTGCAGTATCTCGTTTGCTTCTTTCGCATACTGCGGCTCGTTCCACCGTTCAGCCGCGAGGAACAGTGCCGTGGCATAATACACTTCACCGTCGGAAGCATTGCTGCCGCCGAACTTTGTGCCGTCCGGCCGGCATTGCCAACAGAAGAATCCGTCCCACGGGGAATTCTCCGGATATGCCATATACCGTTTTGACCACTTCCAAATTTTGTCGAACTCCTCACGATGTCCAAGCTGTACGCTAATCATCATTCCGTATGACATTCCCTCAGTGCGCACGTCGTTGCTGCCCGTGTCCATGATAAAGGCGAGCCCGTCGGCAGACTCATAGTAAACGGTCTTTTGCCCGTCAGCCTCATAAAGGCTCAAGTCGCCTGGAGTGAAGAAGTGGTTCCAAGCCGTTTCAAGTTTTTCGTTCACTTCAGCATCGGTTTTTCCAAGGAGTTTCTTGAACAGATTGTCGGCATTGACCGTCAGGCCTGTTGCCGCGAGACAGACTAATGTCAGCAGTGTTTTTTTCATATCTTGATTAATAATTTGGTGTTCATATCTTTGCAAAGATAAAGAAAATAAGTCAAATAACAATGAAAAAGGCATATTTTTTGACTTTTATTTTGTTCTTAACCCAATAATCATTACCTTTGTAGGCAGAAAATTGCAATTTTTTAGATTATGAACATCAGAAAACTATTATCAGCGACAGCTGTCGTGGCTGTCGCATTTGCCGTCACGGCTTGCCAGGAGAAGAAGTTCCACGTTGAGGGAACAATAGTTAACGCTAAGGATTCAACCCTCTATTTTGAGAGCATGAGCCTTCAGGGGCCTGTTGCCGTCGATTCTGTAAAGCTTGACGACGGCGGAGAGTTCAGCTTCTCGTCGAACAGCCCGGAGGCACCGGAATTCTATCGTCTGCGTATTGCCGGACAGATAATCAACATTGCCATCGACTCCACCGAGACCGTCAACGTGAAAGCTACGATGCCGGACATGGCACGCAACTACGAGGTGAGCGGTTCTGAGGAATGCTCAAAAATACGCACACTTGCCATTAAGCAAATTGACCTGCAGAACCGTGCCATCGCCATTGAGCGAAGCCCGGAACTGGGCTCGCAGGCTGTTGCCGACAGCATCAACAAGCTACTGCGGGAATACAAGGAAGAGGTGAAGCGCGACTTTATCTTCAAGGAGCCAAAGGCTGCCTCGTCATATTTTGCCCTCTTCCAGGCCATCGGCCCATACCTCATCTTCAACCCACGAACAAGCAAGGACGACATCAAGGTTTTTGCTGCCGTGGCTACCAGTTGGGACACGTTCTATCCCGGGGCTGAACGCGGACAGAATCTTCACAACATTGCCATCGAAGGAATGAAAAACGAACGCATCGTGGCTGCAGGGCAACAGACCGCAATTGACGCGAGCAAAGTGTCGGAAGCGGGAATAATCAACATAAAGCTGCGCGACAACAAGGGAGTGGAACAATCACTGACCCAGCTTAAGGGGAAGGTCGTACTGCTCGACTTCCACATCTTTGCCATGGAGGACTCTCCAAAACGCATTCTTATGCTGCGCGAACTATACAACAAATATCACGCTCAAGGACTGGAAATATACCAAGTGTCGCTCGACACTGACGAGCACTTCTGGAAACAGCAGACATCAGCCCTGCCATGGATAAGCGTCATCGACCCGGCAAGTGTGAACTCACAGAATCTCGCGCTCTACAACGTTCAGTCAGTGCCCGACTTCTTCCTCATCGACAAGTCGAACACTCTTGTCAACCGTGCGGCACGAATCAAGGACTTGGATGCAGCCATAGCTGCACTGCTGTAAATGGAATGAGTGTACACATTGTACAATATACACTGAAAGTGCGGGTGTCTTACCCGCACTTTTCTGTTTAATAATCAAGATACGGGGAAAGGCGGCGAAGGTCGGAAGGTGTGAAGTTCGGCGACAAAGAAAGGTCGTTGATGGACTTGAGAGGACCGTTGGTACGCCGATAGTCGATGATGTCACGAGCCTGATAGTAATTGATATAAGGATGACGGCGAAGCTGGGAAAGTGAAAGTTTGTTGACATTGAGCTTAGACGGAGCGGCCTTCACTATTTTGAAGAAAACCTTTGATTCCATCGGGAAATCCTCGATTTCATCGAGCTGGTCAGTACTTACATATCCTCCAAGACGTTCTCCATATCTTATTATCTGCCGTGCATAATAGCTGCCTATGCCAGGTACACGTTTCAGTTGTGACGTGTCGGCAACATTCAAGTCAATAAATTCGCCAGGTTGAATCTTATGACTGTTAGACGACTTGGACACGACGTGATGGCTGACAGCGGAATCTGAACGGAACTTGCTTGACGATGACGTCGGAGCACTGCCTACAAGTGTCGAGGCTGGAGTGCTGTAGTCAGGAGAAATGCGAATAAAAGGCGACAGACGCTTATAGTCGCTCGCCATAAGACCATAAATGCGGGCAAAATCCTCACGGCGGCGAAACACTCCGCCGTGATTCCGGTATTTGATGACATTGCTCACTATGCTACGGCTAAGGCCAAGAGAGAGCAAGACGGAGCTGTCGGCGGTGTTAGGGTCAAATGAGAACAGCCGTCTGCCATCTGCCGGTATCGGACTTAGACCGCCAGGTTGGCGGTCGCCGTTAGCATGATAAGACCGGGAAGTACCGGTAGAATCAGCCGCCGCGCTTCCTGCAATGCCCGTCTCCTTACTTTGAAAGAGAAGGAGCACGACAGAAATGACTATGGCTATCACTGACAACGAGAGTATAGCACGACGTTCACTGCGTGTGTATCGGTTCTTCATAACAATCCGAGCTGGTCAAGGAAGATGAGAAGGATAAACACCGGACAGATGTACCTTACGGAAAAGATGAAGAACTTGAAGAAAGAACGGTTGACAGTTGACTCGTTAGTAAACTCGTCATAGACCACCTGACGCGAGGCGTACCAACCGATATATACACAAGTAAGGAATCCTCCCGCGGGAAGCATGATTTGTGCAGTCAGCTTGTCGAAGCAGTCCATCACGTTCATCCCAAAGAATTGCAACTCCGGTACTGCACCTACCGACAAGGAACTGACGACACAGATGGCCGAAGCTATCACAGTGATTACCCATGTGGCCTTGCTTCGCGGCTGATTCATCTCCTCATGAAAAAAGGCGGTGCCAATCTCGTGCATGCTGATGGTTGAAGTCAGAGCTGCGAGAGAGAGCAGGGCGTAGAAGACAATAGAGGTGATGTAGCCCACTGCCGGCATGGAAGCAAACGCCTGCTGGAACACGTTGGGGAGAGTGATGAAAATGAGAGAAGGACCGGAATCGGGATTGATGCCTACGGAAAAGGCGGCCGGGAAAATCATCATGCCCGCAAGAATGGCAACACACGTGTCGATGACGGCTATCTGGACAGCCGAACGTAAAAGATTGGTAGAGCGGCTGAAATAAGAAGCGTAAGTACAAAGGCAGGCTGTACCAAGACTCAATGAGAAAAACGCCTGCCCGAGAGCGGCAAGAATGACGTGGTTGTCAACCTTGGAAAAGTCAGGATTAAGCAGGAACTCCACTCCTTTCATGGCACCGGGAAGCATGCAAGAAGCAACGACAAGCACAAGCAGGAGCACAAAGAGCGTCGGCATCATCATCTTCGAGAAACGTTCTATTCCCCTGCGTATGCCGCGGACAATGACCAGATGGGTCATGAGGATGAAGCCTATTCCCCACACTATAGGCCGGAAAACACTTGACGAGAATTCCTCGAAATAGCTTTTCACATAGTCGGCATCACCGACGATGTTTCCTACGATTGAGGCGTAGAGATATTGAAGGCACCATCCCGCAACAACGGAATAAAAGCCAAGGATGATGGTGGAGCATACAATGCCAAGGATGCCTACATGCTTCCAAGGCTTTCCGCGCGAGAGCCTGCCATAGGCGCGTGCCGCATTGGATGCGGCATGGCGTCCCACGATGAACTCACACACCATACCGGGAATGCCAAGCAGGAGTATGAATATTATGTAGATAATGATGAATGCGGCTCCTCCGTTCTGACCTGTCATGAACGGGAAACGCCACACGTTACCCAATCCTACAGCCGAACCTGCCGTGGCGAGGATGAGCCCGAACTTTGAACCGAAACTGTCGCGCATAATAAATAATGTAGTCTAAATAAGTCCAAACTGATGCATGAAGATGAGAAGGATGAACAGCGGACACACGTATTTTATAAAGAACAGATAGACGGAGAACATGCTACCCTTCAGTGTGCCCCAGTTTGTGAACTCATCTTTTACCACCTTGTGAGGTATATACCAACCCACGAACAGACACGTGAAGAATCCGCAAAGTGGAAGGAACACCTGACCTGTGACGAAGTCGAAGATGTCGAACAAGGTCTGACCAAGGAAAGACAGGTGCTCAACGCCTCCCAACGAAAGCGAGCAGAACGCGCCCATCAGACAGCAGCTCGCCGTGACTATCTGAGCTGCGCGGTTGCGGGTGACGCGAAGCTCCTCCTGAAAGAATGCCGTGCAGACCTCATGGAGGGATATCAGGGAAGTAAGGGCGGCAAGGGAGAGAAGGGAATAGAACATCAGCCCCACGACATAGCCGACTACAGGCATTGAGGAGAACGCCTGTTGGAACACGTTTGGAAGAGTGATGAAAATGAGCGATGGACCTGAATCAGGACTGACACCGACACTGAACGCTGCGGGGAAAATCATCAATCCTGCCAGTATAGCCACGATGGAATCGATGATTCCTATCTGAATTGCCGTCTTTCCAAGGTTAGTGTGCCGGCTATAATAAGAGGCAAAGGTGCAGATGCATCCCATGCCAATGCTCAGTGAATAGAACGACTGTCCCAAAGCCCCAAGGAACACGTCGGGTGTCAGTTTGGAGAAGTCAGGCTTAAACAGGAATTCTATACCTGAACCTGCGTTTGGCAACATACATGACGACACCACAATGACGAGAAGAAGGATGAACAATGTCGGCATGAGCATCTTTGACGCTTTCTCAATGCCGTCGCGAACGCCATGGCGTATTATCAGATGAGTCAACGACAGGATGATGAAAGTCCAGAGTATAGGCTTCCAAGTGTCGGTGGAGAAGTTTGTGAAATACTGTTTTACATAAGCAGGGTCGCCATGAAGATGCCCGACCAACGACGCGTACACGTACTGCAGGCACCACCCTGACACTACGGCGTAATAGCCCGTGATAAGAAAGCCCGTAAGTACACTGAGGTAACCGATAATCATCCACGGTTTTCCATTCGACATCTTGCGGTAGGCCCTTGCGGTGTTTGACTGTGCATGCCTTCCAATTATGAACTCACTAATCATGCATGGAAGCCCTAACATCAGCACGCATACTACATAAAGTATGATGAACACTGCACCTCCATTCTCTCCAGCCATATAAGGGAATCGCCATACGTTCCCAAGGCCGACCGCAGAACCTGCCGTAGCCAAAATCACTCCCAGTTTACTGCCAAAATTGGCTCTTTCTAATTGTGCCATTGATATTTTCCTTTAAATTGTTTGCAAAAGTATAAATAAATTCTTAATTTTGCACACAAATTGTAGAAATATTATGCAAAATATGGTTCAAATAGTAACATTTTTGAGGTTTGACGCAAGAAAATACCCTCTTTCGATAGCCTGTTGGATAATGATTCTCTATCTTTCGTTCTTCACCGTGCCCGACACCGAGCTAAGCCAAGTGCCTTTCATCGACAAGTGGGCACACATCGTAATGTACGGACTGACGTGCCTTGTCATGTGGGTGGAATATCTGTTACGCCACCGGAGGGTGAATTTGAGGAGAATGCTTGCAATGGCTGTCGTCTTGCCCATACTGGCAAGCGGAGCGATTGAGATTGTACAAGAATACTGCACAGGAGGAAGACGTAGCGGCGACTGGCTTGACCTTGCAGCCAACTCTCTTGGAGTGGGTCTTGCCGCAGTGACAGGGTTTGTTTATTCCTATATGAGGGGGAAGATATAACGCCCCTATTTCACCCAGGTACAAAAGGGATGGCTGATGAGCATGGAGTTGTAGTAACGTCGGTCGCCAGTCACTTCCTTTCCGATGAAACCGGGCTTTTCATATTGCTCGTCAACTGACGACAACTCCACTTCGGCAACTACCAGTCCTTGGTTGTCGCCGTAGAACTCATCGACTTCAAACACATGTTTCCCTACGGGCACAAGATAACGCCGCTTGTCGATAACGCCTTGTTTACACAAAAGGAACAAATGAGAAGCCTCGTCAACGGTTATCTCCTTTTCAAACTCGTAACGGCTCAGGCCATTGTCAGCCGACGGTCCCTTGATGGTAAGGAAAGCTTTCCCGTCGCGCAACCTGACCCGCACTGTCCTCCCCCGCTCACGGCATATATACCCCTGCTTGATGTGCGAAGAAGAAGTCGCCAACGACTTGTAAGAGTCATTGGCGACAAGAAATTTCCTTTCGATTTCCAGTCCGCTCATAGCTTACATGGCGAGGATGACTGAATAGGCGATGAAGCAAAGAGCCAGTGCTACCAGAACGGCAAAAATCCATTTGACCACTTTCTTTCCTTCCTTCTCCTGTCGTGCTTCATAGGCAGCACGGCGTGCCTGTCCTTTTTTGCTCATAATTATGTTAGTTTTAAGTTATTAAAGTCAAAGAATCATTCTTCCTCATTGACAGGAAACTCCATGAGGTATGCCTTGATGAAACCGTCGATTTTTCCATCCATCACCCCGTCAACGTCCGTTGTCTGGAAATTGGTACGGTGGTCTTTTACACGACGGTCGTCGAAGACGTAGCTTCGTATCTGGCTTCCCCACTCAATCTTTTTCTTTCCAGCCTCAATCTTTGCCTGGGCTTCCAAGCGTTTCTTCATAGCCCTGTCGTAGAGTTGCGACTTGAGCAGGCGCATGGCGTTGTTGCGGTTTTCGAGCTGCTTGCGGCTTTCAGTGTTTTCGATGAGGATTTCCTCTTCCTCTCCAGTGTCAGGGTCAACATACTGATAGCGTAGTCTCACACCGGTCTCCACCTTGTTGACGTTCTGGCCACCGGCACCTCCGCTTCGGAACAAGTCCCAACTGACCTTTGACGGGTCAACATACACCTCGATAGTGTCATCGACAAGCGGCGACACAAACACGCTGGCGAAGCTGGTCATTCGCTTTCCCTGCGCGTTGAAAGGCGACACCCTGACAAGACGATGCACTCCGTTCTCGCTCTTCAGGTAGCCGTAGGCATATTCGCCTCCCTCTATTTCCATGGTGACGCTCTTTATTCCTGCCTCGTCGCCATCCTGAAGGTTGCTTATGGTCACCTTGTGTCCATGAGCCTCCGCCCATCGCTGGTACATTCTCATGAGCATCGACGCCCAATCCTGGCTCTCGGTACCTCCTGCCCCACTGTTGATTTTCATCACGCAGTCCATCGGGTCTTCTTTCTGCCGGAGCATGTTCATCAGTTCAAGGTCTTCAATGGCTTTTACGGCCTTCTCATAGTCCTCGTCGACCTCCTCTTCAGTCACCATCTCGTCCTTGTAGAAGTCAAAGGCAAGTGACAGTTCGTCGGCAAGTGTCTTCACTTCCTGATATCCGTCAAGCCATTTCTTTATCGTCTTGACCTTCTTCATCTGTTCCTCAGCACGTTTTGGGTCGTCCCAAAAGTCAGGAGCCTGTGTGCGTAGGTCTTCTTCTTCAAATTCGATTTTCTTCTTGTCTATCTCGAGATACTTATGGAGTGACTCCGTCCTCTCCATGACATCTTTCAACTGTTCCTGTGTTATCATAATTAATTTATTCTTCGTACATTTTGTCTATCTGCGCCTTGAAATGCTCGTTGACGACACGTCGTTTCAGCTTCAGCGTATTTGTAAGCTCACCCTTGTCCATAGAGAACGGTTCGGGCAGCAATGTGAATCGTTTTACTTGCTCGTAATAGGCGAGTTGCTGCTGAAGCGTGTCGATGCGCTCCTTGAGCATGGCGTTGACTTCCGGGTTGCGACACAGTTCCTCCATCGACTGGTAGCTGATGCCGTTATTCCTTGCATATTCCTCAAGAAGCCTGTATTCAGGCACTATCAATGCCGAAACGAATTTCCTTTCGTCGGCAATGACCGCTATCTGGTCAATGAACTTGTCCACCATCAGGCGCGTTTCAATCATCTGCGGAGCTATGTACTTTCCATTGGATGTCTTGAACAAGTCCTTTATTCTCTCGGTAAGGAAAAGCTCGCCGTTCTTTATATAACCGGCATCACCGGTCTTGAAGAAGCCGTCGTCGGTGAATGAAGGGGCGGTAATGTCCTCACGGTTGTAATATCCCTTGAATATCGTGGGACCTTTCAGCAGCACTTCGCCTTCCTCGCTGATCTTCACTTCAAGTCCTTCAATCACGTAGCCTACCGACCCCACGGAATAAGGCTTGCCCAAATGGTTGCACGACACGGTTGCAAGACTTTCCGTGAGACCATATCCGGCAATCATGTTGATACCGATGGAATGGACAAATTCTTCTATATAAGGAGATATTGCAGCACCTGCGGTGGGGAAGATGTTGGGCTTTACAAGTCCTAACTCCTTTCTTATCTTGCCGAACAGCACCTTGTTAATGACATCATATTTCAGCCGCAGTGACAATGGTGGCCTTTTGCCGCGGCTAAGATATTCGATGTTGTACTTTCGTCCCACCGCCAACGCATTGTTGAAGATGCGCTGCTGCAGTGAGCCAGCCTTTTCTATTTTCTCATTCACGCCGGCATACACCTTCTCCCAGAAACGTGGCACCGACGACATGCAAGTGGGATTGGTCTCCCTCATCGACTGCTGGACGCGTTTCGGGTTGTTGTTGACAATCAGCGTGGCGCCTACCGTAACGGCGAGCACTGCCCATGCCTTCTCAAAGATGTGGGCAAAAGGCAGGAAGTTAAGCACGCGGTCGTCGTCATGTATGTTCACGCACTTCCCGTTGGCTTCAAGCGCAGCATGATATTGGCCTTGGGTCAGCATAACGCCCTTGCTCTCACCGGTCGTGCCACTGGTATAAAGGATATTGGCGAGGTCGTCGAATGTAGCCTCCTTCCATAGCTGGTCAATCTCCGTCTGACGCGGCATTCCTTCGCCCAGCTTCAGGAAATCGTCGAAATAGATGGCGTTAGGGTCCAGGGGATTCAGAGTGACACGCTTGTCAAACACGATAATGCGCTCAAGTGTCGGACAGAGGGCCAACACCCTGTGAGCCTTTTCATATTGCTCCTTTTGACCTACAAAAAGAAAACGTATCTTCGCGTCGTTAATGATGAACTGAATCTGTTGCTCGCTGCTTGTGGCATAGAAAGGCACGGTGACAGCGCGTATTCCCCATGCCCCATAGTCGCAAAAGAGATATTGGGGACAGTTCTGTGAAAACACGCCAATGTTTTCCTGCGTCTTCACCCCGAGATTCAGCATCGCATTGGACACAATGCCTACATTTCGGGAAAAATCATTCCATGAGTAGCTCTTCCACTGCTCGCAACCGAAGTCCTGATAAATCATTGCCTCGCGGTCGCCATAATTTTTGGCTTGGTCGTGAACCAAAACCGAAAGATGACTGTTTGTCTGCATGACATTCTTGTTTATATTCTTTGCAAAAGTACATTAAATATGCTAAAACACAAAGAAAATAGCCGAAAAATTACGGTTTCTCCACTATTTTTCCTACTTTTGCACCGACAAAACATATAAACGAATTAAAAAAAGACTCGCGACATGGACTATGAAATAACAAAATTGACCGACGAAGCCATCGAGCTTCTGAAACATCTTATCGCAATTCCCTCGGTAAGCAGGGAGGAAACTGAGGCTGCTGACTGTCTCGAACGCTTCATGAACGACAAGGGGCTAAGGACATGCCGGGAGGCTAACAACATCTGGACTCTGCCTGACGTGATTGACGACAACAAGCCCACGCTGCTGCTCAACGCGCACATCGACACCGTAAAGCCTTCGAAATCATGGACTCGCGACCCGTTCTCACCAACCATGGAAGGCGACCGCCTCTATGGTCTTGGAAGCAACGACTGCGGCGGAGGACTTGTCATGCTTCTCCAGGCTTACCGTGTGCTTAAGGATAAGGACGTTCCTTATAACCTTATATACATGGCTTCAGCCGAAGAGGAGGTGTCGGGAAAGAACGGATTCAGCAAGGCGTTGCCCTTGTTGCCACACATTGACGTGGCAATAGTCGGGGAGCCTACAGGCCTGCAGCCTGCAATAGCCGAAAAGGGACTTATGGTCATCGACGGGAAGGCGAAGGGAAAGGCTGGACACGCAGCACGAAACGAAGGCGTCAACGCCATCTACGTCGCCCTTGAAGACATTGAATGGATAAGGAATCATCGTTTTAGAAGAAAAAGCCAGCTGCTGGGCGAGACGAAGATGACCGTGACGATACTCAATGCCGGGACGCAACACAATGTCATACCCGACACTTGCACCTTCACCATCGACGTCAGGACCAATGAGTTCTACAAAAACTCCTACGTGTATGCCTATCTGCAAAAGCACCTGAAAAGCGAGCTCAAGGCTCGTTCCACACGCCTCTCGTCGTCTGCCATACCCTTTGACCATCCTCTTGTGAGACGTTGCGTCGAGATGGGCATGACTCCTTTTGGTTCGCCGACGCTCAGCGACCAGGCGCTAATGCCATGGCCGTCAATGAAGCTCGGCCCTGGAGAATCGTCACGGTCTCACACTGCTAATGAGTTCATCTGCCGCAGCGAGCTGGAAAAAGCGCTACGCACTTATCTTGACCTTCTGCTTGTTAATATATAAACACCTTGTAGCCCTTCACGTTGCCCGGAGCACCCTGCTCGGCACGCGGGAGATATTCGAGGGCGGTCACTGCCTGTTCTGAACCAAGGTCGATGACTATCAGGTGAGGGAAGTCGCTACCGCGCTGGGTCTGCCAGAAGGTTGACTCCTGAAGGTCAAACACCTTGTCGCCAGTGTGATTGCCTATCTCGTTCTCGCTATTGGCATATTTCACTCTCCATGGCTCACGGATCAGCCTTTTGCCGTCGGCTCCATGCAAGTAAAGCTCGGCAATGGCAACCTGGTCATTGGCATGGGTGGATAGACATTCAATGGCAAGGAAACGGCCACGTGCCTCTTTGCCGAACTTCACAGTCTGCCATCCGTTGCCTCCTGCAAACTCGCCCTTTGCCACCGGTGTCGCAGAGTTGAGGTCAGGGCGGTCGCCCGGATTGTTGTGCTTGTTGCTCTTCTCAAGGTTCAGCTTGTCAAGCTCAGGCTTCGTCTGTCCGAACAGCGTCGGCTTGCCCTTTGGCCCAACCACGTCAAGCACCACCACCTCGTTCTTTCCCTTCTTCAGCCAGCATCCCGGCACGTAGAGTGTCTGCTGGGGACCGATATTCCAGAAGCGGCCTATGGCATGACCGTTCACATACACCTGTCCCTTGCCGAACGCCTCCATATTAATAAAGGTGTCGCCAACCTTCTTAAGGTTGAACGAGCCACGATAGTAGCCTGATTTAGAGGAAAGGGAAGCGAGCTGGGAGGAGTGAGGAGAGAGGAATGCCTTTTCTGCCGTCGCATAGTCGTCGGGCAGTGTGGCGATGGTCCAGTTCTTCAGGTTGACGGTCTGCTCGTGTCCTTCAACTTCCGATGTCAAAGTGACACTTTTCGTGATACCCTTGAAGTCCTTTATGGCACGTCCGAAATTGATTCTTCCCATTGCCTCAATCACAACGGTCAGCTTGGCTCCCTTCGGGGCGGCGGGCAATAGCAGGCTTTTCTCGTTCTTGACGCGGTCAATCTTGCCAATATACTTTCCGTCAACATACACCTGTGCGAAGTCGTGCGCGTCGTTGATGTTCAGGACGGTGTTCGCAGTCACGGCGGGCAGCGTCGTCTGATAGACCATCGAGCCCCAACCCATGTCGAGCTCCTCCATTGTCTTCACCTCACGGCTCTCCGTGGTCTTGCTGATGCCGGCATAGAGAGGGGCGTATTCGGTAAGCTCTATCTGTGGTATGGCAACGATGCCCATTGGTGCTTTGGGCACTGAAGGCATCTTCTTGCCGCCGTTATATTTCTCCATCGTCTGGCGCAGTATCCAGTATTTCTCGGTGGGCAACCCCCACTCGTTGATTGGCGCGTCGTAGTCGTAGCTCGTCACGTCGGGTGCGAAACCGGGACTGTTGGCTCCTGCCCAGTGGCCGAACGACGTTCCGCCGTGGGTCATGTAGAGAGAGAAGCTGATGCCCTTGGAAAGCATCTCGTCGATGCCTGCCACCATGTCGTCGGCAGGGCGCGTCTCATGGCGTGCTCCCCACTTGTCAAACCATCCGCTCCAAAACTCGGAGCACATCTTTGGTGCATCGGGACGCAGCTCACCAAGCCGGCGGAACTGCTGGTCGATGTTGGCTCCCGTACCGAAGTTCATGGTCCACGTGAGGTCGTCGAGACCGTTGTTGGTGAAGTTGCTTGACCAGTCGCACTGGAACAGCGCCACCTTGTCGAAACCAGACTGCTTGACGATGTCACGGATTTCGGAAACGTAGGGCTTGTCGATGCCGTATGACCCGTATTCGTTTTCCACCTGCACCATTATTATCGGGCCTCCATTCTCCACTGTGAGCGAAGAAAGTTGTTTTCCCACCTCTTTCTCAAAAAGGCGCACACGCTCCATGAAGTACGGGTCGCGCTCGCGCAACTTGATGTCTTTCTTCTTCAGCAGCCACCAAGGCAGACCGCCCATCTCCCATTCTGCACACACATAAGGACCGGGACGCACAATGACGAACATGTCGTTTTTCTGTGCCAGTCGGCAGAACTCCGCCACGTCGTTCTGCCCCGTGAAGTCGTACTCTCCCTCGCGCTGTTCATGGATGTTCCAGAACACGTAAAGGCAGAGTGTGTTCATACCCAAGGCCTTGCACATCTTGATACGATGCTCCCAATATGGACGTGGAATACGCGGATAATGCACCTCGGCAGCCTTGACCACAAAAGGTTTGCCGTCGAGCATGAAACTGCCTTTGCCCACCTCGAACGTGTGTTGCGCCTCGGCTGCTTGTGCCGTGGTGGTTGCTGTTGCCATAAGTGCGGCAAGGCAAAGAGTCTTTAAGAATTTGTTCATAATAAGTTGTTTTTGATGAGTAATGTTTCTTTCACTGTGCAAAGGTACAAAAAAAAATTGATATAACATCATTTTGTCCGACAAAAAAAGATTAAACATAACGGAACTCAACTTTCGGGGCAATACCTATGCTTCGGACCGGTGATAAGTTATGAAGGGCGATGGTCGTAAGTTATGCCTCTGAGGGGAGTTACCTCGGTTACCCCGGTTACCTCGGTTACCCGCTATGTTTCTGTATAGGGGAATAGTAGGTTAATAATAATAATATATATATTATTATTATTAACCTACTATATATATCCGACACTACGAAAACAAAAACACGTGGGGTAACCGCGGTAACCGGGGTAACCGGGTAACCCATACAAAAACCAACCCCTCGCGATGCAAAAATTTTTTCCTCCCGATGCAGCAAAACCACAGCCACCGGTTACCGCGGTTACCTCGGTTACCTCACGTGTTTTTATTTTGCGCAATACCCGTTCAAGGGATATGTACTGCCCCCATTTTAGCTTGCCCATCCAAAATCCCGGACAGCCTTGCTCACTATCGCGGACAACTATTGCAGAAACGAGGAAAAAGCAGTAACTTTGCAGCGTGAGAATTATTACTACTGATTGTTTCATCTAATTAACCTTTTTACGACTATGAGTATCAAAGTGAAAGCTGTCGAGCGCAACGTGTCGTTCGACAAATCGAAGAATAAAGCATCATTAATAGAATCTATCCGCCCAACTCAACCCCTGAGGGCAAGGGCTGCGATTTTAGTTTTGAGTAAGTTTTACGGTTAATTTATGTTAATCCATATTATCCTATTATAAAATAACATTATCTTTGTAGCCGAAAAATGAATTGAAATTATTATAATAGTAATCAAATTAACAACTAAAAAAACAGTCATTCATGTATTATAATGCCAACAAACTACATGTAATCGCAGCAACAGTAGCTGCCGTTGCAGCGTTCAGCTCCTGTTCACAAGGTGAAAACGTGTTCAACGATGAAGCCTATTTCAACGAGCAGAAGGCTAAATACGAAAAAAGCTGGAAAGAAAAGTTCGGTTCCATCGACCCAACTCAGAACTGGAACATGGTTTCTACCACACAGACAAAGGTAAGTATGGACATCACGGAGGACGCTCTTTCCGACTATGTGCTGGAACTTTATTCCGACAACCCCATCGTCAACCCTAAGGCAGTGCTTTGGGGAAGCAAGAAGGTGACCACCGATGCCAACGGCAAGGCTTCTGCCTCGTTCAGCGTCGTGTTGCCAAAAGTAGTAGAGACGCTTTATGCAGTCAGACGCGACAGCCACAACCGCCGCCTCGTGAAGCTCGCCAACGTCACGGCAAACGGCGTGACCGCATCGTTCGGCCTGAACACTACAGCCAACCTCGCCAAGACGAGAAGCCTTATTGAAGGCGACATACCGACTATGGACCGCCCTTACACCAAAGAGCAAATCAACAGCTTCATCAGCACCGCTTATAATATAAATAGCGGGAAAGTGCCAAACATGTATTGGATTGAAGGCGAAGCTAACCTTTCAAACAACGACAATATAGGAGGCATCGGCATTAAGTCAGAGACCTACTCCGCAATACTTACAGGTGAGCTGACCGTGGGGCAGTCGTCATTGAACCTCTCCAATATTTGGGACAGAGACAAAAGCAGCACTACCGGCAATGATTCATTCGTCAACTCCGGCAGAAGGGTTAAGCTCATCGTGGGAGAAGGCGGAGTGCTGAGGTTCAGCGGCAACGCCGACATCTTGGGCATTGACATCATTGTGGCTAACGGGGGAAAGGTAGTGTTTGACCAAACTCCTACGCTTAAGTCGAACACAAGAATTATCGTACAAGCAGGAGGAACCGTCCAGTCGAACGCCGAGAACATCGACTACACCACCGGCGAGCTGATTTACAACGACGGAACAATCACCGCAAAGAAGATCAGCACCAACTTCGCACCTATCTACAATGCCACAAACGGTGTCATCACAGCTGACGAGATTTACTTCGCCAACTCTACCGACGGAGCTTATATCACCAACTTTGGCCATGTCACCGTGAACAACGTGACAGGCAACGGCAACCAGGGCACGTTCAACAACTTCTGCAACCTCGTGGTAAAGAACGAGTTTAAGGTCAACTGGCTTAACCTTGGCGAGAACTCTGAAATCAGATGTAAGTCGATAAGTTTCCAGGGCGGTGCCACGTTAAGGAAGAACTCCATCCTTAGATGCGACGAAATAAGCATGAACCTCACCACGCTGAAGTATGTGGGCGCTGCCGACGGCTCGGCACTTGTGTCAAGCAAGAAGGTGAAATATGTCAACGTGGGCGACGGAGGTTTCGCCATCCAGGGCAACATCTGGTTTGAGACCGACGAATACGGCACTACCGACGAGGAGAAATACAACTTCCCTATAGCCATTGCCAACGCAGCACAGAAGGGCAACATACTCGGAGTGACCAAGGTGGGTGAAGCAAACATCACTATTCCTGCCGACCCCGACGGATGTACCGGAGAAGGCAACACACCTTCCGACGGGCCTGACCCGACACCAAATCCTTACCAGTGGATTATCGCTTGCGAAGACTTGGGCAGCACCGACGACTATGACTTCAACGACATCGTGTTCGGCATCAGCTACGAAGCAGGTTCAACTACCGCTTATGTCACTCCTCTGGCAGCCGGAGGCACACTGAAGGCAAAC